>JBEBHT010000511.1:0-2493 GCA_040081135.1 Lacibacter sp.
CAGAAAGCACACAAGCAGGGAACTACGTTGAAAGAAATGGCAGTGAAGCTTGGTTATGTTACTCCCGAAGAGTTTGATGAATGGGTTATACCTGCAAATATGGTTGGAAAGATGTGATTGTTCGCCGATAGTTTTTAAGCGGCAGCATATAAATAGAAAGGAGAAGCATTATGCTTCTCCTTTTTATTATTCGTAACTATTGTAGTAATCAGGTTCAGATGGGGGCGGTTGTTCCGTATCAATGGGCTCAATTGAGTTTGTTTTTTTTCCTTCAAAGAATAAGCGGTATAATCTTGAAACGTTCTCCGGTTTTCCTTCTTCACGGATCAGGTACATTTGATGTTCATTTTGAATAACAGAGATGTCGGCGCCCAATGCTTTCGACAAAAAAGAAGCCGGGATAAATGCCTTTTTCATAAGGATGGTTTTAGGGTACAAAAACAAAACCCCTGCCATAGCAGGCAGAGGTTTATGATTTAACAGACTATTATTGTTTGATCAATTTCACTTTTTCACTGATGGCTTTACCATTTATATCAATAAAGTAAATACCGGTTTTGAACTTCGTCAGGTCAAGCTGAACACTGTTTTTACCTTTCACAAGATTTACAGCTATTACTTTAATAACCCTTCCTGTATTGTCAATGATCTTCAGGTTTGCAGTTTCATCTGCTATTGCATTAATCAGTACAGTTGTTTTTTCTCTAACCGGATTCGGGAACACACTTACACTTGTAACCATCATTGAAGCAAAGTTTACACTGATGATATTAGAAAACTTCCCGATACTGCTGTTTTCATTTGAATGTATGCGGTAATAAACTGTTGATGCCAGTTTGCCTGCATTGAAATCAGTAAAGTTGTAAGTAATATTTCCTGACTGATTGTTTTTGGCGTCAACAGTTGCAATGTCTTCAAAGTTTGTGTTATCCAGACTGCGTTGTACAGTATAGGAAAAAACATCTTTTTCATTATTTACAACCCATTCAAGCTGGGCTGCATCGCCCTTTGCTTTTCCTGTAAAGCTGAATAAATCGAAAGGAAGAGTAGAGGAAGATGATAAAAAGTAGAAACTCGAAAAAGAGGTTACATTAAACTGTATGGCATGGCCGTAAGTTGATTGCACATATCTTCCTGTAACAGTTTGCCCGGCAGCAACAGATGCCATTGCTGTACCACAGGCATCACCGTTTTTGTATACAGCAATATCATTAATTCCTGTAACCCCGCTTCCCGAAGTTGCAATCATATCTGCCAGTTCTTTGGCAGTGATATAAAGTCTTACTGAAACTGCTGTGCCAGGGGCATTTTGTACTCCAATTGTAACATTGCGGTTTAAATATTTATTTGCAAAGGCAGTTCTTACAGGGTTTCCTGTTCTGGTAAAAAACGAAGTGCTTACATCGCCAAGATCATTATTATTCGCATCAATTTCTGCAATAATATTTCCATTTGGTCCTGTTATAGGCACCCATAAATTATTATTTCCATTCGCAGCATCTATAGTTACTGCTGTTGCAGTTACACAACCTGGTGCAGTACTTGAGTCAACAGGAATAAAATCTGGTATGGTGCTGGGAAAAGGACTTGCGCCAGTTGGGTTATAACCCAAAAATTCGTAGCGAACAACACAGCCTAAGCAACTTCCTACAGTAGCGGGAGGATTACCAACTGTTGCAGCAGAGGCAGCTGGGCTGCGGTCCATCGCAAGAAAAATATCTCTGCCATTGGGTGAAAAAGCCATATCTCTGTAGCGGTTTCCACTTTGAAAATAGGTTGCTGTATCCGATTGGGGAGACGCAAGGGAAGGTATCGTTTTAATTACTGCAGTCCCTGCATCATTAAGTTTTAATCGTATCATTCTTCCCCATTTTAATCCGGCAGCCAGTAAGGCATTTTTCCAACCTGGAATATAAGACTGTGTATAAAGACCCAGGCCCGACCATCCTTCTGAATGCCAGCCAGCATTACCCGGAGTTGTTCCTGCACTCCAAATGGAAGAAACAGTTCCGGCACCTGTTCCCGGGTATGCAGAATATATTGGATCTTTATAAGCACCGTACGTAGCTGCATTTGCATTGATGGCATTCATATTTGCAGTTTCGTCGCCAACTGGTGGGCAGGCCCCTGCTGCTGCTGCCTGTCCGTCTATAGTATAAGAACCGCCTGTCCAGCCATAAGATACGCCAGCTGAAGTGCTGGTACTTAAACCCGGGGTTGTTGTACCGTTATAATTACCATCAGCTGCATAGCCAATTACAATGGGGTGCCCATAGTTTTTAAAGCCTTCAATAATATTTATTTCATCATCACTAAATGGACCATGTGATGCACCGTAAAGGATATTTAATGCGGGGTTATAAGCAAAGCCCTGATTGTTTCGAATACCAGTGCTCCATACCGCACTTTTGCCAACAATTGGAGCAACATTATTATAAGGGTTTGAAGCAGGAATCCATTTTTGATTACCGGAACCGGAACAGGTATCAGACA
>JBEBHT010000512.1:0-2487 GCA_040081135.1 Lacibacter sp.
ATGACAATGAAATCATGGCAGTTGTATCAAACTATGAAATCAGTAATGCAAACGTTACAAGTGTATGGTGGACCACTAATGCAAAATCTGCAACACCTATATGGGTAAATGCAGAAGGAAATATGATCACTGCAGCATCTGTTCGCAGTTGTGCCATTGTTGTAAAGAAAGATGCCGGCAACAATCCTGTTACAGAATATTATATAGGTACTTCTGTTGGGTTATTCAGTGTTGTAGATAATACGCCTGCAACCCCGCCTGTATTTACAACCTGGTTCCGTGAAGGAGGAACTGTATTAAACCTTCCGATTGTGCAGTCATTGGCCTACCGACCTGTTGATAATGTATTACTGGTTGGCACACATGGTAATGGTATGTACTTTGCGTATCTCGGTACACCTAATTATACACCCAATCAGCCAACAGGAATTATTGATCCAATACTTAATGATAAAAATTTCATCAGTAAAATTTATCCCACTGTAAGCAGTAACAAGGTACAGTATCAAACAGGCAACAAGTATGCTATTAAAACGATCAGTATTCAATTGCTGAATGCAAATGGACAGGTAGTTTATAAAAATTCAGGAGCATACCAGAACGGCTCAGTTGATATCAGTAAACTTGCAAAAGGTGTTTATGTATTAACCATCATCAGTGATGACCGGAAATACAAATACCTGCAAAAAATAATTAAACAGTAATTGATTTAAGCAACCGTAACGAAACCCTCTGATTGGAGGGTTTCTTTCTTTAACAGGTTTTTAGATGCAGTTTAACCGCAAATTTCATCTGAGTAATAAACAGCACTGATATGTTACGTAAAATGTTCCCGTTGATTTGTTTCCTGTTTGCAGCTAACTTAGTGTTTTCTCAAACAGCACCTGTTAAAAAGATTATTGCGTACAGGCAATCGATTATTCCAGGTAAAAAACCTGCCCTGCAGGAAACAGTGAAAAAAAATGAACAGCTTTCATTGTATGCAGAAATTACAAAAAGCAAAAAAATAAAATTCAGTGGTATCTGGGTTGATGATGAGTATTACTTATTTACGCTTAAAAAAGTAACAAAGACGCCCATTGAAAAGTCCGCTGGTGATGGCGGCGGAAAATTTATTGCAGTTCCAAAAACAGCGAATGATGTATACGAAATTGTTTTAGGCAAAAAACAGGAGCCTGCCCCAAGACCGGGAACAATGCTGGGAAAAAATTTGCAGAATAATGAAGTTGTGCTTTATTACAGCTATAAAGGCAAACAATATTTCGCCCTGCTGAAAAAAATAAAACAACTGGAAACAATTTCACTGATGTAAGATCAGGAGATCCTTTCAAAAATTACAGCTGCTCCCTGTCCAACACCAACACACATGGTTGCCAGTCCGTATTTATTTTTTCTGCGTTTCATTTCATGAAGCAAAGTAGTGGATATGCGGACACCACTGCATCCCAATGGATGACCTAAAGCAATGGCTCCGCCATTTACATTTACTTTTTCAAGGTCAAGACTCAACTCATGAATGCAGGCAATACTTTGTGATGCAAACGCTTCATTCAGTTCAATTAAATCAAGATCACTAACGGTAAGACCTGCCCGCTGCAATGCTTTGATTGTTGCAGGCACAGGACCAATCCCCATAATAGAAGGATCAACACCTGCCACTGCCATTGATTTAATCATGGCAACAGGTTTCAGATTATATTTTACAACAGCATCTTCACTTGCCAGCAACATTGCAGCCGCTCCATCATTTATTCCGCTTGAGTTACCTGCCGTAACAGTTCCCTCCCTTACAAACGCAGGCTTCAGTTTGGCTAATTGATCAATGGTAGTTTGACGTGGATGCTCATCTGTATCAACAACAATCATCTGTTTTCCCTGTATTGCATCAACCGGAATAATTTCATCTGCCCATTTTCCGGCACTAAATGCCGCAAAATATCTTTCCTGGCTTTGTACTGCAAATTCATCCTGTGCTATTCGGGAAAGGTTCCATTGCTTCGCAACATTCTCTGCTGTTTCCCCCATACTGAAAGGATGATAAAGTTCGGACAGTCTTGAATTGATAAAACGCCAGCCAAGTGTCGTATCCTGCAGTACTGCATCACGACCGTAAGCTGATGATGTTTTACTCAGCACAAATGGCGCCCTGCTCATACTCTCGACCCCGCCTGCAATATAAATATCTCCATCACCACAGGCAATTGCTCTTGATGCATCCATGATTGCCTGCAAACCACTTGCACATAACCTGTTTACTGTATTACCAGCAACAGTTACAGGTAACCCGGCAAGCAAAGCTGCCATGCGAGCCACATTGCGATTGTCCTCACCACTTTGATTGGCAGCACCTGCAATGACATCTTCAATTGCATTTACATCAATCGAACTATTGCGGTGAATCAATGCTTTTATAACATGTGCCAGCAGATCATCCGGACGTACAGAAGCTAAAACTCCACCATATTTTCCAATAGGCGTTCGCAGAGA
>JBEBHT010000513.1:0-2483 GCA_040081135.1 Lacibacter sp.
ATTATTGCCTGAAAAAAAACGAATCACAGTTTTAATTGATTTCGGGCACAAACATTCCGAAAGAAATTCATTTAACCAAATAAATTACCCAACAATGTGATTTAAAATTCAATCCTTGCAAAGCTGAAATCATTTCTGTACAGACAGGGTACGATCATTTCCCTCGCACTTACCTGTTTTCCAAAACGGATCAGGAACTCAAACCCTTTATCAAGACTTTTTAATGGAGGCTGTTTATTTACTCTGCCGCCGGCTTCAAGAGATTGAGCATTCAGCATTGGTGTACGTTTATTCCACTCATTGTACAGGAATAATAATTCGCTGCCGCTGTTCATGATCTGGTAGCTGAGCATATTATCAGTATTATCATCAAACTGTGATTTGGCAATGATGTTATCCCATTGCAGGTTGCCATCTTTATCCAGCGATAAAATCATAACATTATCAGTATAGTAGCGTGTTTGCTGACTGTTATTCCAGCTGTAAGGCGACCCCCATCCGTACATACCCATTCCTCTCATTCCCCAGTTGTTCCATGAGTTCCAGCCATAATAACTGCCCGGGCCATAAGTATTACCCCACATCCACGGATTATCCCAACGGTTATAAGTAGAGCCCCTGCTGTTTCCGTAAGTGCATTCGCCTGTAATCAAAATGCCACCATCTTTTTTAACAATGAGGTGCTTAAGAAAATAATCATTGAACGCCATTTTTGTTGAATTATCCCCTTTTGCCCTTGCACGGAAATCATCATTAAATTCAACTGTTTTTTCAATATCAGTTCCTGTCATACTCTTGTTGACAATGGCAGTAAATAAGCCGTCAATATTTCCTCTTTTTGATTTGGAGTATAAAGAAGTTAAAACATATCGTCCGTTTAAATTATCTACTTTAATTCTTAACTCATCCAGAAATACTTTGTCGAGTGTAAGATCAAACACTTTGATGCTGTCTGCATAAACTGGCAATACAACCAGTTTTGCATGCTGAATATATTCCCGCTGTCCCGGTCTTACTACATGACTGAACAGAAAGTTTCCTTCATTATCAAGATAAAAATCAGCAATGGATTCTTTTGTATTCTCCAGTGTGTAATTGAAACCTGATTTCCGTATTGGTATCAGGTTATGACTTAACAAAAGCGTTTGAATACTGAAATTGTCACGCTCTTTATTTTTCATTTTAAAGATCATCAGCTTCTGTTTATCATCGCTAATGATGGTACTGTAAATTTTATTATCACTGAAAATGCTCAGTTGGGTTGTATCGAGTTGAAGAGGCTCGCCGATTTTTTTTCCGTTTCCGTCAATCATTACACCCATGCAATACACAATACTTTTTTTCTGGTACTGGTAAATTACCATCGAGTGATCAGGAGTAGAAAACAAATCAACATTAATGGCACGGTCAGGAATAAAATCTAGTTCAACTTTATCCTTCTGTTTCATTTCAGCATCATACACTGCAATTACATGCCGGCTGCGGTTATTTTTATAAACGAGGTAATTGTTATTGTACTTGCCCAGTATTTCAAAATTCAGCTGCCGGATATCGTCCCGGTCGGGTTCTGAATAATAAATACGTTGTGCTTTTATGGTTACAGCAGAGGCAAGCAACAGAAGCAAACATCCAAAAGCTTTGATCGTCTTCATATTTCGTTGATTATTCTTTCTTAAAATTACGTTGAAAGCAGACATTTAGTATGAAAGATGCCGTTAAAAATTATATTGCATACGAATTATAAAAATAAACCCATTATTAATGGCAACTATTTGCATTACAGGCGGAACAGGTTTAATTGGAACAGCTCTTTCACAATATCTATCTGCCAAAGGTCATGCCATTATCATTCTTTCCCGAACTGCAAAGCCTTCTTCAGCTAAAGGAATCAGCTATGCAGCGTGGAATGTGGAAGTGGGAACAATCGACAGGGAAGCTATTGCTTCAAGCGATTATATCATTCATCTTGCTGGTGCCGGGGTTGCCGACAAACGCTGGACAAAAAAACGAAAAGCAGAAATTACCAACAGCAGGGCGCACGGCGGCCAGCTTTTGGTTAAAGCATTAACTGAAATTCCCAACAATGTAAAAGCTGTCATCTGTTCTTCAGCTATCGGCTGGTATGGACCTGATAATGGTAAACCGTTTGTTGAAACCGATCCTGTTAACAATGATTTTTTGGGTGAAACCTGCAGAGTTTGGGAAGAAGCAACTGAGCCCGTTAAACAACTTGGTAAAAGACTGGTGAAATTGAGAACAGGAATCGTACTGAGCAATAATGGTGGAGCATTAAAAGAATTTAAAAATCCATTACGGTTTGGTTTGGCAACCATTCTTGGCAGCGGAAAACAAATGATCAGCTGGATACATGTTGATGATCTTTGCCGCATGTATGAAGAGGCTATACAAAATGAACAGCTGAATGGAATATATAATGCAGTTGCTCCAAACCCTGTTACAAATAAAGACCTTACTGTTGCACT
>JBEBHT010000514.1:0-2477 GCA_040081135.1 Lacibacter sp.
GTAATTCCTATTGGTTACATTTTTACAAATTGGAGAGGTTACCGCAATTAAATTAATATTGTTTTCGGCACATATTTTTTTAATCAATTCATTAAACACATTTGTTGCCATAATTACCTTGAACAGGTTTAAATGCGGTTTGCCCAGACAGATAGTGGTGATCTTCCGTTGTTCTGCCTGTTCAATGATGGCCCTCGCAACATGTGAACTTTCTTCTTTTATAATTTCAGCTCCAAGTTCAGTTGCCAGTTTAAAATTATTGATAAGGTGACGTTGTTTATCCAATGCAATTTTATCTCCATTTTCTGCAGGAGTTTGAACATACAAAACAAACCATTTACTGTGATAATAATTGGCCAGCCTTGCTGTTTTACGGATCACATTCCGGGCAGTTGCATCATTGCTGCTGATGCAGGCAAGAAAACGCTCATGCTTTAGGGATGTATTTTTAGTAACCTCTGTTTCAACTTTCCGTTCTACCTGGCTGGCTACTTCTTTCAAAGCCAGTTCCCTGAGCTGAAGGATGTGTTCACTTTTAAAGAAGTTATTTAAGGCCGTTTGAATTTTATCGGGTTTATAAATCTTCCCTTCTTTTAAACGGACAATTAATTCATCGGCTGTTAAATCAATATTTACTACTTCATCGGCCAGTGCAAGTACTTTATCCGGAATGCGTTCAGCAACTTCAATTCCTGTTATTTCTTTTACTTCCTGGTTCAGGCTTTCAATATGCTGAATGTTGACCGCAGATATTACATTGATACCTGCTTCAAGGATTTCCATTACATCCTGCCAGCGTTTTTCATTTTTACTTCCTTCAATATTGGTATGTGCAAGTTCATCTACAATCACCACTTCTGGGCGAAGATTGATCACTGCCTGCACATCCAGTTCTTCCAGTTCTTTTCCTTTGTAAAATAATTTTCTTCTTGGCACTAAAGGAAGCCCTTCAAGCAAATCATGTGTTTCTTTCCTGTTATGTGTTTCGATATAACCAATCTTTACATCAATGCCGTTTCTCAGCAAGGCATGAGCTTCCTGAAGCATGCGGTAGGTTTTGCCAACACCTGCACTCATGCCAATGTATATTTTAAACTTGCCCCGTCTTGATCTTTTGATCAGATCGAGAAAGTGCTGAACATTATTTTCTTTTTCATCCGGCATATTCAGTTTATTAATCAGGCGCTCACTTTAAATTTACTCCTTTTAAAAATGATAAGTTGCAGCTAAGATAAATGACCCTGTATTTTTTGCTGTCGGTAAAAGTTTATCTGAGTTAGTATAAAAGAGGGCATCTTTTGAAGCATCAAGACGCAACTCAGGAATGATGGTTAAATTGCCAATCTTAATATTTGCCGACAATGTAGCATCAAAGATATTTGTACCAAACCCAGCCACTCCATCTTTATCGCCCAGGTATTCACCTCTTGCAGTTAAACCAAAAGAAGAGCAAGGATCAAAATTCAGATACAATGCAGAACCGTACCATGAACTTCCGCTTCCACTGGCTGGTTTTACTGATTTAATTGTTCCGTTATATCCAACACTGAACTTACCGGAGATTGCCCCTGTAATCACAGCATCAATCTGGTTGATTGAATTATCTGAATTATCCTTTCCTCCAACATAGTTCAGATAACCACCCAGTTTTCCATCAGTAGTATTCAGGTGAATCTGACCAATAAAAAATTTCTTTTCAAAACTGGCTGTAGTATAATCTGTCGGGTTTGAAATCCCTGCCATAAAGGCGAAGTTTTTGCTGATTGCAAAGTCGGCTTTTATCCCAGTGTGAAAGAAAGGCCCGGATGAGAACATATACGACATACTGTAATTCCTGTTGAGATATGCATCGAGCATTTCATAACCAACATGTGTACCCCATTTACCCATAGTGAATTTTACCTTGTCAGTAGGAGCATATGTAACATAGGCTTGTTTAATAGCAGCCAGTGTGCCCGCATCGTTGTAAGAAAACTCTTCAGCCCTTCTTCCAAAACCAAGATCAAGAACAGCTCCAGCTTTACCAATGCTATAATCGGCTTTAACAGAAGCCATACCCAGTTCAAATGAATTTTGTGACTTGGTAAAACTGGTTAAGTTATTAATGCGGCCTGAATCTTTTGCATTTGCAAAATTGAAACGGTAATAAGCATCAACTGAACCTGAAAGAACCAGGTTGCCTTTTTTTGTTGTATCCTGTGCCATTACAGTGAAGCCCATCAAAAGGGCAGCACTTACGAAAATCATTTTCATCTTTGAATTCTTTTTATTTTAATTGGTCCAATGCTATATTCAATTTCAACACATTCACTTTTGACGGGCCAAACATGCCCAGGAATGGTTTCTCTGTTTGCTGATCAACAAGGCTTATGAGTTTTGCTTCATCAATCTTACGTATTGCAGCAATACGCTTTACCTGTACTTTAGCTCCCGCTGGTGAAAGGTCAGGATCAAGTCCACTGCCGGAAGCTGTTACC
>JBEBHT010000115.1:0-10933 GCA_040081135.1 Lacibacter sp.
CCTTTGATCCATATTTTCCCCAATCTTTCATGGCCTTGTTGAGATCTTTCTGGTAAACTTCCCAGTTAACAGCTTTCCCTTTTTGTTTAGGGTTCAGCATTGCTTCTGTTGGTTCTTTGATGTCTACTTTTGTTGCAAACCAGGTTACCTGTAAACGGGGTACAGCTAACCCTAAGATCATGCCGGGCAAACCACCAAAACTTTCAGGGCCGCTGCTTACTGTAATCTCATCCGTATAAAAGGCAACAATATAAACTGAGTCGCAGATTTTAGTGACTGCTTTCTTACATTCAAACCCGGCAATGAGCCTTGTTTCATTACTGATCTTCCATTCGTAATTCTGTAAGCTGTCTTTTACTAAATAGGTTTGTTCAAAAATGTCACGCTGCAAGGAAATTTGGTTATTCTTTACATCTTTAACTGTTACATCTGTTTCACTTGGCTTACGTCCCCACATATATTTTACATCTGTGTTTTCTTTTGCCAGCTTAAACACCGATTTGTTTTCATTAAAATCGAGAAAATAAGTTTCGCTCACCATTTTAGGAAACACTTTTTTCATTTCCACTACCCAGGGTTGTTCATCTTCTTCTTTATCGTAAAACGAAAACTGGTTCACTCTTTTTTCGTATTCAATATGCCCGCTGCTGATAAATTTCACCTGTGCAGAAGAACTGCTGTGAAGACTGAAAAGGATGGTTATGAGAAATAGATATTTCATGATTAGAAGTTTGAAGGTTTGCCATTTTTTGTAAAGTTCCATGTAAAAGTAAGCAGCGCATAGCGGCGTATATTCTGGAAAGTGTTTTCAGAAATAAAGTTACTGCTGATATTACGCTGAATGCCCTGGTTCTGGTTAAAAAGATCTTTTACCGAAAGTATGAGCTCAAATGCATCTGTTTTTGTGAAAGTGCGTTTGATGGAACTGTTGATAATAAATACATTTCGCTGATTCTGGAAGGCAGCTGTTTTTTGATACATGTTCAGGTCGCCATTCAGGTCAAAATATAATTTCTGTTTTTTAAACTTCATTGAAAGATAAGGGTAGGCGTTCACCGTCCAGTATTTTGTAACCAGCCCTTTATTGATGGAAGATTTTGAAAAATTATATGCTGGTTCTATATTGAAATTGAAACTGAGCCATTTATCGCTCCATTTGCCAATACCTGTTCCAAATCCAAGCCTGTAATTGTCACTGATATTCTTTTGCCCATTCACAATATTTACGTTACGCCGTGCAGATGTTTCCAGATTGAAGTTTAAATTAACAGACGGCGCAACTTCAAAGCCATACATTGTCCATACCTGTCCATAATAATTCCCATTGATATTGATAGCCTGATTGATCCGGATTCCTGAATCAATTTTATTTGAATTGCTGATGGCATTATTTGTAAATGAAAAGTTACCGGACAGATAAAAATTCCTGCTTTTTATAATTTTGTAATCGTTCATATTCACAGAAAAGCTGTGACGGAAAGCCTGCTGTAATAAAGGGTTGCCAATGGTAATATTCAAAGGATCAATATTGTCGATAATGGGGTTGATCTGTTGCAAAGTAGGGTTCTCTGTACTGCCAGAATAAGTCAGTGTAAAACTTTTTTGTTTTTTAGGTGTAAACCTGATGGATGCTCTTGGTAAGAGATTGGTGAAACCAATATTCCGTTTGTCGGCTTTTGTTATTTCTTCCAGACCATAGTTTGTACGCCCAACAGAAGTACCTATCGAGAACATGTATTTTTTTTCTGTAAACCGGAAAGAGAATCCACCGCTGTGATCGTCGGCCTTGTAAAGGAAATGGTTACTTAAAGTGTCAACCATTGATGAATATTTGATACTGGCCAGGGGCTTTTCAAACGTGTTACGTTCTGCATTGTTACGGTTAAAATTATTCTTGTATGTCAGTTCTAAAAACAATTTCTTGTTAAGAGGTTCTGTGTAAACAATACTGTTTTGTATCACCTGCTGACGTTCGTTGTTTGTTTTATTCTGATCAAGTTCCTGCTGCCTTGTTGGCTGGCCGGTAACATCAAAAAATTCCGTAGTGGAAAAAAGGAAACCATTTCCTGTTTTTGCATTGTTGCTCCAGTTACCCGTATAGCTGATGGTTCTTCCTTTTTTATTGAGTCGTTTGCGCCAGCTGATTTCAGAAGTAAAATCTTTGTTTTCTGTTTTGCTGGTTATAGTGCGGTCAATTTTATTAATGACGATATTGTCTTCACTGATCGATTTGCCCAAATAACCACTTTCCTTTTCACCATTTACAATAGAACCGCTTGCTTTTATTTTTAAAGTACTGCTTGAATCAATCTGCCATTCATAATTGGCACTCAATTTATTTCTTCTGCGGAAATTGGTAAAGTTCTCAACGGTATTGTTAGAAAAACTGCTGTCGGGCAAAATGGTTTGGGTAAAACTTGTATTACGCCCGGTTACATTCTGGTCGTTAAACTGGTAACTGCCGTTGATGCTGTTCTTATCCTTGTTCCATTTGTTGATGTACACCATACCCGCAGTAGTTGATTGTGGCAATCCCTGTCCACGGCTGAAATCATCGCCCTGATTCCAGAACATCATGCCACCGTCATCGCTTACTTCCATGTTGGTGTTTGAGTTGGATCCGTAGTTCCGTTGCTCGTTCCAGTTCAATCCTTCAAACGTTGTATTATTGTTGGTGATATAGGCTGCAATTTTTTGTTTCTTTTTAAAGGCATTGATCATCGCTTTTCCTGTATGATATCGGTTGAAATCTGTTCCCGCTTCCAGCTTTCCAAAAAAGCCTTTCTTTTTATCTTCTTTTAATTCAAGATTGATGGTCTTTGTTTTTTGCCCGTCATCAACACCGGTAAACTCTGCCTGCTCACTCTTTTTATCAAATACCTGTACTTTATCTACCACATCTGCCCGCAGGTTTTGTGATACCACAGCAGGATCATCACTGAAAAATTCTTCTCCATCAACCAGAATTTTTTCCACCTTCTGCCCCTGAGCTGTTATTTCACCTTTTGCATTTACCTGCAAGCCGGGTAACCGTTTCAACAATTCCTGCACATTGGCATTGGGGCCAACTTTAAAACTGTCGGCTTTATATTCTGTTGTATCTCCTTTAATCCTTATTGCGCTTACCTTTTGCTGTATAATAATTTCTTCAAGCAATTTTGATTTGGGAATAATGGTAATTTCTTTTTTATAAACAGTAGCACCCTTCACTTCAATATCATCTACAAATTCAGCATAGCCGGGATAGCTTACCACCAGGAAATAACTTCCATCAGGTATGCCTTTTATTTCGAAAGAACCCTGCTCATTGGTACGGGTAAATTTAGAAAGAACAGTGTCTTTTGAACGGATGACTGAAATAACCGCATTGTTTAATTTTTTACCTGAACTGGTATCTGTAATAGTACCACTGACCGAACCTGATTGAGAATATGATGTTGCTGCTGAGAAAAATGCGAAGCAAAGGATAAGAAGCAGTTTAGGTGATATCATTGGCTTTGGTTGAGGATGATAATTATTTTGCGATATTAAAATGTTTTGGTTACAGTTTTTGCAATGAAGATGTTAAAGTGTTATATTTCCATATGAATGGTAAGTATTTATTTTACGTAGGGCCAAATTAAAAATGAGTGCTGACAATACAGCAGGAGCAAAATCAATAACTTTCCAACAATCATCAAACATAATAACGTGAGTACTACCAAGAAATACGAGGATTTTCATTTCGTTGATACAACGAAACCGGTTTGGAATTATTCCCGATTTGAAGGCGATGATATTGCCAATTTTCAAAATGGCACCAATTACCGCTGTTATGAATTATTCGGATCGCACCAGATGGAAGTGAGCGGAGTAACAGGTTACTATTTTGCAGTGTGGGCACCGAATGCAACCTTCGTTTCTGTATTTGGTGAATTCAATAGCTGGGACAAAGAAAGCCACCCGCTTTTTGTAAGACTGGACAGCTCAGGAATCTGGGAAGGCTTTATTCCCAATATGCCGAAAGGAACTTCCTATAAATATCATATTCATGGCTATGCAGGATTAAAACTTGATAAGGGTGATCCATATGCAAACTATTGGGAGGTTCGTCCCAACACTGCGTCAGTTACCTGGCAGATGGATCATAAATGGCATGATACAGAATGGATGCAGGTAAGAAAAGAACACAACAAACTTGACGCACCCTGGAGTGTGTATGAAGTGCACCTTGCCAGCTGGATGCGGCCTGATAAATTCAATGAAGAAGTTTATCACAGCTATGATTTTTTTCGTGAACGGCTTGTGCCCTATGTAAAAGAGATGGGGTTTACGCATATTGAATTAATGCCCATTATGGAACATCCATTTGATGGAAGCTGGGGTTACCAGGGAGCAGGTTATTTTGCAGCAACATCCCGTTACGGAACTCCGCAGCAGTTTATGCAGCTGGTGGAAGCTTTTCATAACGAAGGTATAGGTGTAATTCTTGATTGGGTACCATCACATTTTCCGTATGATGCACATGGTCTGTTTATGTTTGATGGTTCGCATACATACGAGTATGCAGATATGCGGAAAGGATATCATCCCGATTGGAACAGTTATATTTTTAATTATAAACGTGGTGAAGTAAAATCATTTCTCATCAGCAGTGCTATGTACTGGCTCAAGGAATTTCATATTGACGGGATGCGTGTTGATGCTGTATCATCATTGCTGAAATTAAATTATTCAAGAACAGCAGGTCAATGGGAGCCAAATGAATTTGGTGGTGATGGCAATATTGAAGCCATTGCTTTTATTAAAGATTTAAATGAAACAATCTTTCGTGATTTGCCCGATACGCAAACCATTGCTGAAGAAGCAACTGATTGGCCGGGTGTGAGTAAGCCAACTTTTTCTGATGGATTAGGTTTTGGTATGAAGTGGATGATGGGCTGGATGCATGATACGTTGAAATATTTTAAGCAGGATCCGCTGTTCAGGCAATACCAGCAGGATCAGTTTACATTCAGTATGGCATACTACTATGATGAAAATTTCATGTTGCCATTGAGTCATGATGAAGTGGTGCATGGCAAAAGCCCCATGCTGTATAAAATGCCGGGCGATGACTGGCAGAAGTTTGCCAACCTGCGGTTGATGTACAGTTATATGTTTGCACACCCTGGCGGCAAGCTTTTATTTATGGGCAATGAGTTTGGTGCTACCAGTGAATGGAATTATAAAAGTGAATTGCAGTGGGAACTGTTGCAGTTTGAATCGCATAAAGGAGTTAAAGAATGTGTAAAAGATCTTTGTCATTTACTGAAAGCTGAACCGGCGCTTTATGAAAACCAGTTCAATCATTTTGGGTTTGAATGGGTTGATCTCAATCACCGCAGTGAATCAGTAATCGTATTCAAACGAAAAGGAAAAAAAGAAGAAGATGATATTCTTGTGGTTTTGAACATGACACCTTTAGTTCATAACGATTGGAAAATACATGTGCAGGGCAAACAAAACTGGAAAGAGATATTCAACAGTGATGATAAAAAATACTGGGGTACAGGTGATGTGTTTAATCCTGAAATAGGCGTTCGGGTAACAGATAAAGATGAAAAATGGTATGAAATAAACCTGAATTTACCTCCCTTGGGGGCTGTTTTATTAAAATAATACTTAGTTCCGGTAAAAAGGGCAGGGTTTTAGTAGGTATTTCTACGTTATTTTATATTTTTATATTGTCTATTTTTACATCGATCCAAAATCTTATTCCATGAAAAACGGGTACGTTATTTTATCACTTACATTATTCAGTTTTTTTTCTGCCTCTGCTCAGAACCGTGACAGCTCAAATGCTGTATTACAACGGGCCAATATTGCCAAACAGGAACGCAGAATACAATTAGCTATTAATCTTTTTGAAAAGGCTGTTCAGTATGACACAACCAATATTGATGCATTGAAGGCAATGGGTGAGTATGGTATGGAAAGCCGCAATTACCGCCAGGCTGTTGATGCTTATACACGCTGGAACAAACTGGAGCCGGACAACGAAGCTACTTTTCAGCAGTTAGCCAATTTATATTTCAATCTTGGCCGTCACCAGGATGCTTTAAGTTATACTGAGAAATGGGAAAAATTACATAAGGATAAACCCATGCATTATATCGTTGGTATGTGTAATTATTATCTTGAAAATTATCCTCAGGCCATTAACCGTTTACTCTACGCAGCTGAAACAGATTCAACCAATGCAATTTTGTATTATACAATTGGCCGCAGTTATATTGAAATAGAGCGTTACAAACAGGCAATTCCTTACTATCAGAAAGCAGCAGCAGTTGACCCCAAAAATGCACGTTATGTGTTTGAAATGGGAATGGTTTACTATGCTATTCCTGATGATAAAAATGCCATTGCTATGTTTGAACTTGCAGCTGAGCGTGGTTGGGTAAAAAATGCGGAATACTATGAAAACCTTGCTTACAGTTATATGAATCTCGGCAACTTTGCCAAGTCTACTGAGATGCTTGAAAAATCCCTAGAGAAGCGCCCTTACAGCATTACAGTACGTTATGCACTGGCCGAATCGCAATACAAAGGCGGTAAGTACCAGGATGCGATCGATAACTGGGACCAGGTACTTCAGCTCGATAACAAAAATGCCCGTGCGCTTTATATGATTGGTATGAGTTACCAGAAAATGGGACAGAAAGACAAAGGCATGGCATTATGCGATAAAGCCATTGAAATGGACCCATCACTCAACAGTCTCAAACAGAAAAAAATGGATATGGGAATGTAAACCTCCCATCTTACAATACCAGGGCAGCTTAATTGCTGCCTTTTTTTGGTTTTTTCAGGGTTTGTTTGGGAGATTTTCTGCACCGGGCAGCGAAAACACTACAGAAAGGTATCTATTTATAAAAATTAACGTCCCTATTCTGATATTAACAGACCACCAACTGATCCATGGCTGCATCAAAAAGGATGAGCAATGCCAGCGACAGCTCTTTGAGCGTTTCGCCGGTAAGATGCTGACTGTTTGCCTGCGTTATGCCACAGACAGGATGGAAGCAGAAGATATTCTGCAGGATGCCTTTATTAAAGTGTACAGGAATATTTCACAATTCAAGTTTGAAGGTTCGTTTGAAGGATGGGTTCGCAGGATTGTTGTGAACACGGCTTTAAAATATTGCCAGAAGAAACGGATGAAGTTTGATGAAGTGCAACCCGATGCACCGGGTGTGAGCGGATTGGAACCCTCAGCTTATACCCACCTTAATGAAGCCGAGTTACTGAAGATGATTCACAATTTACCTGAAGGATACAGGCTGGTATTTAACCTGCATGTTATTGAAGGATACAGTCATGAAGAAATTGCAGTAATGCTGAATATAAAAGACAGTACATCTAGATCACAACTGGTGAAAGCCAGAAGGTATTTACAGAATGAAATTATTAAAGTGCAAAAAAGTATTGCGGTATGAAAGATCAACAATTCGATGAGTTCGTAAAAGGCAAACTGGAGCAATACGACTCCGGTGCACCCATGCAGGTATGGGAACGCATACGTGAAAAAGAGAAGGACGATAAAAAAGGCTTCTTCTTTTTCAGACGTTACTTTTTAACTGGTATTGCGTTGGTAGCTCTTACCGGTATTGGCTTTCTTACATGGAATTCAAATGCAAAAAATGCAGAGCAGAAAACAGCAACTCCTTCACAAGTAAATACAAATAATAATAAGGAAAACATTACTCCAATAGCATTTACTGAAAACAAAGAACAAGCGCAGCAAAATAATGAATCAACTACTGAATCAAAACCTCTAGTTGAAAAAGAAGAAAATAAAACTGATAACGGCAATGTTGTTACAGCTGATGTGAAAACAGGTAATACGAATAATAACTCTTTTACTGCTGATCGAACAGTAAAACAAAACACATCAGTAATCAGAAATTCAAATAACAGAAAAAGTAATACCGAAATCAATAAAAAAGAAACTGTATCAGCAGTAAAAGAAAAGTTCATTACAAATACCGCTTCGGCTAATGAACTGCAAGCAGGCAATTCAATTCAGTCAAATGAATCAAAAGAATATGCATTAAACTTTACTGATCTTGCTGTGTATCGTTTTTCATTGCAAAAATTTCAGATTGGAACTGTTCCCCAACAAAACAGCAGACCGGGCTGCCCGACAATTACCGGCCCACGCCGTAATGATTTATATATAGAAGTATATGGCTCGCCAGATTATACGATGAGGAGCTTTTCTAACCCTTCTAATCTCAATGGTTATATTGCTCAACGCCGTACCAGTGAAGATAACCGGAATGGCTTCAGTGCAGGAGTACGCATCGCTAAAAACATCGGAGAAAAAACATTGATCAAAGCCGGAGTAAATTATTCACAGATCAATGAACGCTTACGCATCATCAATGCAAATGAGAAGCAAATAACACAGATTATAACAATACGTACAGTGATAAGAGCACCGGGCGATACCCTATTTATAAGGGATACGACCTACTTTGAACAAAATGGTACACGCTACCGAACAACCTATAACCGGTACCGCTTTATTGATCTGCCAATTATCTTTTCGTATGAGTTTGGAAATCCTGAAATACTTGCTTTTGCTGTAAATGCAGGACCAGTATTTAATATTACTTCATTCTATCGTGGTGAAGTACTTGATACGTCATTGGCACCAGTTAAAATTTCAACAGCTAAGGGTAATGGAGCCAACAACTGGCGAAGTAATATCGGCATCGGCATTTTTGCAAGTTTCGCAGTGTACAAACGGGTGAATGAGCGACTGCAGATTTTTGCCGAACCATATTTCCGCTACAATTTTAAACCTGTTACACAAAATACAAATATTGTGAATCAACGTTATTCTACCAGTGGAATGCAATTGGGCATCAGATATAATTTGTACAACGGCAGGCAGCGTTACAGGTAAATCATGAATCAAATAAATACGGATGTTTCCAGTAACCCGGGGAAAGCACCTATTTATTTTAAATCCCGAATATGAAGAAAATATTTTTAAACAGTTTATTATTTTCCCTTCTTCTGATTGCATCGTGCAAAAAGGATACAAATGAATTTGTACCTGATCCCGGCCAGCAATTAGACAGTGCATGGACAAATAATGTAACAGCAAATTCACAGGTACTTATTTTGTCAAAGAGCCTGGAAGGAAGCCTTACTGCACAAAATATAAATACAGCAACTGATACATCAGTTAGTTCAGCAAGTGGGTTACAGATTTCATTTCCGACCAATGGCCTTCTGCTCAATGGAACTGCATTAAACGGCATTGTAAAAGTTGAATATGTATTACTGCAAAAAAAAGGTGATTTTATCCGTTATGGAGTACCAACAAGCACCAATCGTTATCCCCTTGAATCAGGAGGTGCTTTGCACATCAGGCTTACATCCAACGGTCAGCCAATTACAGTTGCAAGCAGCAAAAAAATCAGTATCCGTTACCGTGATGCTGAACCTAAACAGGGGATGAGTATTTTTTATGGAAATACATCTGCTGTAACAAACTCTTTATTGTTCGATTGGACACTAGCTACTGATAATTCATTCGTGAAAGTGTGGGATTCCTCCATTACATATCCTGCTGCAAAAGGTTATGCTGTTGAAACATACCGCACTGGATGGGTTAACGTAGACAGGTCAATCCCATCAAGCCAGCCACGTGTTGAAATAAAAGCTGTTTTACCTGATTTATTTTCGAATGCCAACTCCGCTGTGTATATGGTGTTTAAGAATTATCGTTCTGTTGTACAGTTATCAGGAAATCCAACACTCCGTCATTTTTCGTTCCCGAATATTCCTGCCAATGAACCCGTGATATTTGTTTCAATTTCAAAAGTAGGCAGCAGTTATTATTTGGGAGTAAAAGAAGAAAAGACGACAGCCAATATGGTGTCTTTTGTTAAACCAACTCTTTCAAGCCTTGCTGCTATAAATGCATTACTGAACAGTTTGTAGTCATTTTTTCTTATAGGTTGTTTTTGGATAATCCCGCTGAAAAGCGGGATTTTTTGTGCGGCTTTCCACATTTGTGGATAGATGAAAGTCTGTTTAAACATCATTTTTTCAATAAATTTGCCGCTATGAGCGGAGTGAATAAGCATGTAAGGGTGGCAATTCTTGATTTATATGATGGCTTTGCCAATCAGGGCATGCGTTGTATCCGTGAAATACTGAATCAGTTTGCTGATGCCAATCAACTGAACCTTGATTTTGCTGAATTTGATGTAAGGGGAAAGAACGAAGTACCTGATCTCAGCTATGATGTATATATTTCTACTGGTGGGCCGGGCAGTCCACTGGAAAGTAAAGGAACAGATTGGGAAAATAATTTCTTTGGCTGGATAACAAAAGTTAAAGAGTGGAATGAAAATCCGCTGCAGGATCAGAAAAAACATGTGTTCTTCATTTGCCATTCTTTTCAATTGGCATGCCGCTATTTCGAAATAGGAAATGTGTGTGCCAGAAAATCAACTGCATTTGGCGCATTCCCCATTCATATGATACCCGGCTCAAGCGAAGAAATAATTTTTGAAGGTCTGGTGAATCCTTTTTATGGCGTTGACAGCCGTGATTATCAGGTTATACAACCCAATCATAAACATCTGAAAGAAATAGGAGCAAAGCTGCTGTGTATTGAAAAAGAAAGGCCGCATGTGCCATTTGAGAGGGCAATCATGGCTATACGGTTTAATGAATTTATGATCGGCACACAGTTTCATCCCGAAGCGGATGCAATTGGTATGAGCATGTATCTTCAAACAGAAGAGAAAAAGAAAACCGTTATTGACAATCATGGCTTTGAAAAATGGAAAAGCATGATTGAACACCTGGAAGATCCCGACAAAATATTACTCACTTATTCGCATATACTTCCCAACTTTTTGTATCGCTCCATTTTTTTAATGGATAC
>JBEBHT010000116.1:0-10869 GCA_040081135.1 Lacibacter sp.
GGCTGCTGTAATTAATATGTCAGGGATGTTTGCCTCAGCAAGTAGTTTTGATAATGGCGGAAATAATTCTATCGACAGTTGGAATACGGCTGCTGTTACCGATATGACATTTATGTTGTCCCAAGCAAGTGTTTTTAACCAAAGTATCGGCTCATGGACTTTTAACCCGGGAGTTGACTTGAACAATATGCTTGACAATAGCGGTATGGATTGTAACAATTACTCTGCAACATTGATAGGTTGGAGCGCTAATCCATCTACGCCTGATAACAGAAACTTAGGAGCAGCCGGAATGGAATACGGTACCAATGCCGTAACAGCAAGAACTAATTTGACAGGAGCAAAGGGATGGACAATTACAGGCGATGCACCGTCCGGCTCTTCTTGTAGTGTCATTCTACCCGTTACCTGGCTCTATGTAAACGGCCAGCTGCAAAATGGCAATGCTATAATTAAATGGGCCACCGCATCTGAAAGCAATACCAGGCATTTTGAAATTGAACACAGCAGTAATGGAATCAGCTATTTAAAAGTTGGTTCAGTTGCAGCTGCAGGAAACAGCAGCCTGACTGAGCGCTATGAGTTTTTACACCACTCCCCTGTTCCCGGTAAAAATTATTACCGCATCAAACAAATTGATCTGGATGACAGGTTCAGCTATTCTTCAATTGTATCAGTTACTAAAACAACTGAAGAAAATAAAATTGTGATTATGCCTAACCCGGCACAAAACCACATCACCCTTTTCCTGACTAAACCAAACAGCAATACACAGGTACGGGTAATCAATCAGCAGGGTCAGGTATTGCTGCAACAAAATTTGCAACCTGGCACCATGCAACAATCCATTTCTATTTCAACATTACCTGCAGGTATATATAATGTATTACTAATTATGAATGGAGAAGTAAAAACAATACGCTTCGTAAAACAATAACACATATGAAACAACGGTTCGTTTCTATAATCATTCTCCTTTTGCCAGTTTTACATTCAGCAGCGCAGAGTATGAAAACCTTCGACATCTTTTCTTATACAGCTCCTTCCGGCTTTGTATTAAAAGACAGTAACGATAAATTGTTTTTTCAAAAAACAGAAGGCAAAAATTATTGTCAGTTGTTTTTATACCCGGCCTCTGCAGGGCAAAATGATGCTGAAAAAGATTTTACAAAGAACTGGGATTTCTTTGCCCGTAATCCTGATCAAAAAGTTGGCGATCCCGAAACAAAAGAACTCGATTCGTTAAACGGGTGGCAAAGCATATTTGGCGCTGCAAAAGGAATTTTCGGCAGACAAGCTTTTGCCATTTCTGTATCTACTTTTACAAAAAATGATATTACGTATTGTATTGCCGCAGTATTCACCGACAAAAAATTTATACCTGTTGCGCAGGAATTTATTGCAGCTGTGGTACCTGATGAAAATAAATTTACACGTACTGAAAAAAATAATCAACAGCCATCCCAGGATGTAAATACCGTTACAACAGTAACCACTGGTTCCTCTAGTATCACAAACTCTACCACCAACTTTGATGATGGCTGGACTGCTTCCCTTACCAATGATTATGTAAAACTTACCAAAACAGGAACAGAGCTGCGCCTGCATTATATCGACAAAGCATTGGATGACGCCCGGCCCAATACCATTGATGCACCTGAATATTACTGGAGCAAATATGTAGAACCCTATTTTACTGTAAGCAATCTGCAAAAATGGAGTGGCGTACAATACCCTGTTATTTATCACCTGCAGGCCAATGCTATTGAAAAACAAACCGGCAAAGCTTGTTTTGTCGCTATTAAAATTGTGTATAGCGGTGGGGCAAGACCCATAGTAGTTATCGCCCCTGATCAAAACAGTTATCAGCAACAGTTCCCTCATCCCAATAATATGGACCCGATGCTAAACGCCAACAGGTTTGCCGTAACTGCCAATGATATTATCGGCACCTGGAAAGGCAGTGGCGGCGGCGGAGTGGAATATTATAATGCGTACAGCGGTACGTATGCAGGCATGAGTGCAGTATCAAGTACCGATGAATTTACATTTAACAGTGATGGTACTTACAGCAGCGTGTATCGTTCAGCAAGTATGACTAATGGCGGTGCACAATTTGGCGGACAGGATTTTAAAGGAAACTTTTCTGTGAAAGACTGGAGTATTACTGCTACGAACCGTTACAAAGGAAAAACAACAACATACAAAGCCCAACTCATTGCAGTAAAGGGCGGTTACCTGCTTTATATAGAAGATGCGGATAACAGTTCACTGAATTATACTTTATATAAAACAAAATAAAAATATCAAAATTATGAAACAAGTAATGATATGCCTGGCTTTATTCATCACAATACAAAAAAGCATTGCGCAGGAAAGACCTTATGTTCAGTTTAATTATATACTTCCTGAATCGTACCAAACCGCCTATGAGGCCGACAGGCTGCTGGTGTACAATCAAGAAAAAAAGATTTGCGTTATCATTTATTCCCCTTACAAAGCAGGTAATAATATTGCTGAGAATTTTATGCAGCTATGGAATACACCTCAAAAAAATATAGAGGGATATTCTGCGGGTGAAGTGTATAAAAGAAATAGTACGAAGGTAAATGGATATCAAATGATGAGCGGAGAGTTTGAAGGAGAATCAAACGGAAGGCTATTCAAAAAAACAATTCAATTGTATCAGGATGGAAATAGCTGTAATGCAGTAATTGTATTTGCTGATAAAGAAACAAACGAACAGCTTCAGTCGTTCTGGAAAAGCCTGCAAATCATTCCAAAGGCTATTCCGCTTACCCCACTGCAGAAGGCCCATCGTTGGTACAGCATCGTTAGAGGTACAGATGCATCCTTTACTCCACAGGCATTTCAGTCTTTGAACAATTTAAACTTTACTGGATTTTTTACTACGAACGGTTTTTACATGCAAACCTTAGGAGATAGTTTATATCACCTCCGTGTGCTGCCTAATCTTCAAATATTATCCATTGGCCAAACTCAGTTTACTACTGCGGCAGCCATTAACATTGGCAGCTTACCTGCATTAAAGCAGGTAGATGCCGTTAATCAGGGAATGCAAATACCCATGTCTGATGCCGGCTTACAGGGATTGAGTAATTCATTAACTCTTGAAGAAATACGATTGATAGCACCTTCTATGCCCAATGTCACAAATGCAGGAATGGTTCACCTTTCCAGAATGACAAAACTAAAAACATTATCGCTTGGAAGGGCAGATGCTGTAACTATTATTGGCTTAGAAAAATTAGTTTCATTGAAACAGCTTATCAATCTTGACCTTTCAGGTGCTGGTTTAACCGATGCTGATATCCCCCGTATCATTACAGCTCTTAGTCAAATGCCGGCTTTACAATCTTTTATAATAAGATATACAGTAATTTCTGAAGCAGGTGCAGAACAGATAAGAACAGCAAGGGCACCACTTGTTGTAATCAGATAAAAAACCGCAAGATGAAAAATAAAATACTGATCATCCTTTTTGTTATGGCTTCACTTTACAGCTTTGCACAAAAACCAATTGACGAAGAGAAAGTAAATAAAGCAGTTGTGCTCATGCAAAAAATGATGACAGATCCAGGTCAGATGCAAAACGTAATGACCGAACTGCAGGCATTAAAATTAAATAGCGCCGAAGACAAGGAAGCAAAAAAAAGAATGCAACAACAGGCCGTTGCTAACACAGGAAAACTCAAAGAAGAAGTAACCAAAAAGGGCGGCATTTCTGAAAAGCAAATTACAGAGTTTAAAGAAAACAAAGACCGTATTGTACCTGTACGGGATGATGCAAGAATAAATGCTGTTTTAAAAAGAGATTTAACCGATGCTGAAATAAAAAACTTTTGCAAAGCAGTACATGAAGCAGTTAAAAAAGAAATGAACCCGGTTGCTGTTTCGCAGGCAGAAAAAATTTATGAAAAACTAAAAGCAAAATATCCTGCTACTGCTGCAATGGGTAACGGAGCTATCAGTTGTTATCTCAGGAATCTTACCCAGCAAAGTATTTATATCATGGGCAAAGTGTGCAGTGAAGATGCAGGCGATGCCAATAACCTCAACAACTATTCAGCATTATTAACCAATCATGGCGTGGAGCAGGGAGCAATTCCTATACTGAATTATCTCAACAGAAAGTTTGCAAAAAGCCCTGTTGTAATGAGCAATCTTTCTTTGGCATGGATGGGTTTAGGTGATCTGAAAACTGCTGAAAAATATGCAGACAGCTGCATCCGTTTTTTCCCGGGCAATGCAGCACAGGCACATTATGTAAAAGCAGTAGTGAAAGAAAGCGAAGGCAACCGCCAGGGAGCAATTGAAGAAATGAAACAAAGCATCGGTGAAAGTTACAGTGCAGAAAAAGAAAGCCTGCTGAAAAAAATGGGAGGGAAACTTACTGCCGCAGATCATAAAAAAAAGCTACCCGCCGATGCATTGGGTTTATCCAGATTTCATTTCCCCAGCCTGCCCAGAACTTATGAGGCAGCCATCAATTCCAAATTGGAATGGGAAACTTTTTACAAAAACCTGGAAAGTAATATAAAAGAATTAGAGGTAAAAACAGAAAGGCTCCGAAAAGAGTATGATAAAAAAGCTGCAGCAGATGCAAAGGCAGCCATCAATTTCGCAAAACAAAAAGCGGGGAAACCCGGTTATGCTTTTGCTGCCAATAACAATAGCAATCAAAGCTGGAATAATTTTTATCAATTACTGGAAGAAGAGTTTGTAAAAAAAGAAGAAGCATTTATGAAAGAAGCCAGGAAGCTAACCGAAAAGAACAGCAAAATGCAGGACGAACTGGATACACTTGTAAAAGTGCATTTGGCCAAACGATTTGAACAGGATGCATTGGGGAAAAAATTTACTGATGCTGAAGCATGCAATGCTTACAAGGAAGCGTATGACAACTATATGCAACCGGCTAATACGATGTTTGAAAAGTTTTATTCAGCTTACATAGACCATCAGCGAAAAATGACAAATGAATTGGTGTATGCAGGAAAACAATTTATGGATAAGGAGTATTATGAATATTATGCCAGTAATTCAAAGCTTCAGTTTTTATACGCACTAAAATCTGTGAGTTATGAAATTCCTAGTTATGCACTGGGGCTTCCGTATGCACAGGCTTGCATTAATGTAAAAACAAATCCGTTTACAAATAAAGGGTTATCAAAATGGGAAGATGTGCATTGCCCGGAGCCATGGAATATGAGTTTTGCAGGTGGCACATCCCTTAGTACAGAATGTAATAAGATTACTTTAAAATTAGACTTCCAGATTTTTGAGATCAGTGGCACTCAGGATATGATTACTGGCGAATGGACGAATTTTACACTGGAAGCAGGCGTTGAAATTGGATCAAAAAAATTATTGGGCGGCGCAGGTAAAAAGGTTTTTGATGCAGGTGTGGAGGGGGGCTTTTTTGTAGAAATTGGCACGTCAGGAGTAAGTGGATGGGAAGTAAAAGACTATGGTGTAAAAGGAAAAGCTGGTGTAGAAGGAACTACAGGAACAAAAAGCAATGAGGGATCCTCCACCTCATTAATAGAAACAGAGGGAAAAATCTCGTTAAAATCGGGCAAACCTTCTTTTGAAGTAAAGGCACTGGGAAGTAAAACAGTTATAGAATACAAATAAAGTATGAGAAAAATAAAAACATTACTTACTGTTCTTGTTGTTTTCCTTTTTTATAAAGGTGCTGCACAGGTAAACTGTAACACCCTTGATATAAATAAAGTACCCGGCAAATGGATATGGCAAAAAGGAGGTTATGGAAATCAATGGCAGTTATGTGAGCCAATACGAAAAGAAATGCAACGCATTATGCCTGTAGCATTGGATGGTTTGCATGCCATTAACAGTATTGCTTTTGGCGATGTATCGTCTGTTCCCAACACCAGTACTGCACCGAAATATTATGAAGGTTATCTAATGCTGAAGAAATTTGAATGTCTGAAAGGTTATAACATACTGCAACCCGAAGGAGAAACCGGATGCTGGGTGTATTTTGTCATGAACAGTATCTTCCAGGGAGGTGCGTCATTTCAGGATGGATTGCACTTTGGGTACTATGCAAATGAAGGGGGTATGTATGTGGGAGACTTTTACACAGAAAAAGATGCCAGTGGAAACAGAATTGTGTATGTAAACACATTTGCCAGGCCCAATCAAAAAAGAGGGTATTTCTTTTCCGATAAAGACAGGCTACCTATAAGAAAGGTGAGCTGGCAGGAATTAGTAATGTCTTACAATACGTTTACAGCAAAAGAACTAAACAGTAAACTCACATATCTCAGGGAGGGGCTTGCAAAAAATGAGAAAGAAATAACCACCACTAAATATGAGGATACAAAAAAGTACCTGGCTAATTTGATTACCGACCGGAAAAAGGAAATCATAAAGTTAGAAAATGATAAAGACGCATTACAAAACTGGTACAATAAAATACTCAGGCATGAAAAAATAAATGAACCGGCAAAGGTTACCAATACCCGTATGGAAAAAAGTGTTATAGAGAATTTACTAAACAGTAACAGTACTGCTGACACCTACCCTGTCTGGATAGAAGATATCAGTTTTTTTGATTTGAAAAAGCCAAAAGATCAGCCGCAATGCATCTACTTTTCAGTAAGAAGACAGGATGATAACCTTCCCAAAAAGAATTTTATGGATTTGTTTTTCAGCCAGTTCAACTTAGATGTTCTGGCCAAAATGGTTGGAGAACCGGCAAAGAAACCCAGTGGCATCAATACCATCAATGCTTCACTGGGCGAAACAAAAACAACCACCAAAACAAACCAGTCTTCAATCAATACATACAACTACGGTTTTGAAAAAAGTACAATCAACCAATTTCCTGCAGGATGGAATGGCATGAAAAATACTACCGTAAAGCAATTTGAAAATAAAAATTGGCTAGCCTTTACCAAAGATGGTTACTGCTATCCGCAACAATTCAACAAAGAAATAAAAGACAACTTCAATCTTTCTTTTGAACTGGCATGGAATAAAGATATTGCTTATAACAGCGGATTATTTACGGTGAGTTTTTCAGAGATCCCGTATGATAATGCAGGAGAAAGATACAAGATGGATGATAACCAAAACCAGTACTGGAGTTTTTACGATAGCTATGTGGGCAAATTTAACAGGGTAATGATTTGGTTTGATCCATATGGGAATGGCGGTGGCTCATTGGAAGTATATTCATACGATAAAAATGAAACAGTTACTATAAGAAAACGCATAACACTTCCGGAATTCTATTTGACAAAGAACAGCCATCAACTAAAAATGGAGCGAAAAGGAAATTCATTGCTGGTTTTTATCAATAAAAAAAAGGAAGCAGAAATTGAAAATGTATTTCTTTCAACTGTAAAATACAACCTCTATACCTTCAGCCGGTATAAAGGAAACAACAGTGACAATAAGAATGATGTCTTTTATCTGAATAATATTCAAACAAACTACTGAAATACAGCAGTGCCGCTTCATTTTTTATCCCCTTTTTTAGGGATTGCTCCGTATCTAATTTCTTTTCATTTTTACAAAGAAGTATCTTACTGTTGAGGCCGGGCAACCGGCTATCAACCATATCACAAATAAAAATAAACACATGAAACAAAAATTCGTCCTTCTTGCAGCAATTTGTGTAACCCTGTACAGTTGCTCAGGCGGTTTCAGCAAAGGAGTAAAGAAAGATATGTCAACAGGCTTATCTGCCAGCTACAATGGATTTGCCCTGGAAGACATTTATTTAACTGATACAAAAGGAACCCGCCTCAGCGATAATAAGATTGCCATGGGATCACCATTGGCTGTTGTGGCAACAGGTGTTGATCATTTTGTGGAGATGAACGGAAGAGTGTACCCCGGCTGCACCATCATTCTTACTGATAAAGCAGGAAAAGAAGTGCTGAATCTCCCCGATGCATTTGCAGATATGAAAGACGGTTATACCGCTGCCGAAGCAAAAGTTCTGCAGGCAAGCCTCAATACCGGCGACCCGATGGTTGTTGGTGAAACCTATCATTTAAGCGTTCGCTTTTACGACAAGAATAAGAAAGAAAGTGAAATTGTTTCCAGTGTGGATCTGCTCATGAAAGAATAAAAGTATTCAACACGGTAATTCTGCCCTTTATTATACCTTTACGGCGATGAGAAACTCATCGCCGTTTTTATTTGCACTCAGCAAAAAACAAAACGTTTTACATTGAAACATAAACCAGCCATTTAAACATGAATAAAATGATTACCGTATTACACCCCTGGCATGGCGCACATTATGGACCCAAAGCTCCTGAACATGTAACCGCTTTAATTGAAATTTCCGAAGGCAGCCGCAGTAAATATGAACTGGATAAAGACACAGGATTACTCAAACTCGACCGGGTTATTTTTTCTTCGTTTATCTATCCCATCAACTATGGTTTTATACCGCAAACATTAGGACAGGATGGTGATCCATTGGATATTCTTGTCATCTGCTCCCAATCTATTCAGCCATTATGCCTGGTGGAAGCAACTGTAATTGGTAATATGCAGATGATTGACCAGGGCGAACGTGATGATAAGATCATTGCCGTAGCATCAAACGATCCTACCGTAAACCATATCACTGATATTGAAGAATTACCGCAGCACTTCTTTCATGAACTGAAACATTACTTTGAAGAGTATAAAAAATTAGAAAACAAAGTAGTGGAGATCGATAATTTCCAGAGTAAATCAGAAGCGTTTGCAGTTATTAAGGAAGCCATTGATTATTACAAGGAAAAGTACAGCAAATAATATCTGTTCATGCAAACAAAGAAAATGGATACAACACTTCTTGTTACTATTTTAATCATTGGTTTGTGTGCAGGTGTGCTGAGCGGAATGGTTGGTGTGGGTGGCGGATTGATCATCGTACCTGCACTTGTGTTTTTTCTCGGAATGAGTCAGCACTCAGCACAGGGAACTTCATTGGGGCTGTTGCTCTTACCTGCAGGCATTCTTGCTGTAATGAATTATTACAAAGCCGGGCATGTTGATCTGAAAGTGGTGGGATTGCTGGCTCTTGGTTTTATTGCCGGCAGTTACTTCGGCAGTAAATGGAGCCTTGCATTACCGCAGGAAACCGTACGTAAAATATTCGCCATCTTTTTATTTTATACAGCTTTTAAAATGATTGGCTGGGAAAAAGCGCTTGTCAGTTGGATTAAAGGAATTATTTAGGAATATATTACTGCATATGAAAATTCACCTGATCAGTTTATTCTGCCTCCTGACAGTCTCATGCGTAAAAGCTCAGGACTATAGTAACCTTCAGGAAAAAATTGGTTTTCTATTTGCTGACCTTCCGCTTTCCAATTTGCCTGAATTATGGCTGCATCAGATTGAATTAAGAAAAGAACAGTTTGCCGATACAACTGTTAAAGGAATGAATAACAACGTAAGACCTTTTATTATAAAAGATCTTTCATCCTTCAGAACAATTACACCCGAAATTGGTAAGGCAGTACTCGTTATATCTATCACCCCTTATGAGAGGAGAGATATTGAAGTAAGGGATACAATAATAGCAATCCGTGTTTTGCTTCATTTGCAGCCCGGCATTTCAAAAAAAGAAGCGAAAAAAAATTACCAAAAAATAAGCTCCATATTGATAAAAACGTTCAGGTATTCGCATCTGCTTTTTGCAGGGAAATCGGGCTCCGAAACCATAGTTTATTCAAATAAGAAATACGATGCTTTCCCAAAAGTGCAATCATCATTTGGTCTTCTTAAAGAAGATAACACTTATTTTATTGATCTCTATTTTCTTAAACTGAAGAATGGAGGACAATCGGAGTAGAAATCACACCCGTTTCAATACTCTCAATCTATGCGTCCTCAAACCTGTTTCACGGCTAATGATTCCTTCCCCGTCAATACTGTCAATTTTCACCCTTCCTGCCGCATGCATTATTTCATGATCGTTCAGTAACAAACCAACATGAATGATCTTTCCATCTTCATTATCAAAAAAAGCAAGATCACCGCAACGGGCTTCCTGTAAAAATCCAAGATCCTCTCCCACCATTGATTGATTCGAAGCATCCCTCGGCAAATGTTTTCCAAAGAAACGCATCAGCAACTGAATAAATCCGCTGCAGTCGATCCCGAATACAGAACGTCCTCCCCAGAGATAAGCCGTATTCAAAAAAGTGAATGCCACCTGGCGAATATTATTTTCTTCAAACACATACGCACCTTCCATTACCAGTTTGCTGCTGCTGCGGATTTTGTAATCGCCCCAAACAGCTTCTCCATTTTGTAAAGCAGGAACTGCACTTCCAAAAGGAACATGCATGGGCAAATCATTCACCATCATTACACCACTCCAGGTATTCACTAACGGCAACTGATCCTGCGAAGCAATTTCCTTGCTGATTTCCACTAACTGGTTACGCATACAGTAACCCGTGTATCCATCATACACACACATAATTTCCACCCACTCATCATGCTGGGCAATCAGCTCAACAGCTTCACCAAATAATACTTGAGAAGTAAGTTCCGCCTCATGACGGGGTTCTTTACGTACGGCACATACAGGTACTAAACAAAGGGCGGTATTCATTCAGGTTTTACTTTTTGTGATTAGTTACTGCTGTTCTCAGCAGATCAGGCGAATTTACAACTTTCCCTTTCCCCAAAGCCACGATGAACAAAGTATGGAATTTCAATTCCCGGCGCATCTATACTGTAAATTAACTAAATTGTCTTTGTAAACGCAATTTGTGCAGTTGCCCCACTCCACCATACCCGACAGCGAACTCCTGAACCATTACTATAAAGATGGCGACAGCAAATGGCTGGGCATTC
>JBEBHT010000117.1:0-10865 GCA_040081135.1 Lacibacter sp.
GTAGCAGCGCATTTGCACAAAAAGGAAGGATGTATGCACAAAACACTACCGTTATGCAGCTGGATAAATATACCATCCCGGCAGACAATTTTCTTTTTGCCGATGCATTGGATGCCAATAATCAAATGAGGCATACAGCCAGTTTTGATATTCTGTTATCGGATGATGCCGCTTTGCGTGATGTATTGACATTGTTTCAGGTATACTCCAAAGAACGCACCGGCAGCAAGATGATTTTTATAACGCTTAATTATGCAGGAGAAAATTTACAGGAAAGAGTTTATGAGAATCCTGTGGTGGAAGAAATTCTTTTTCCTGCTCTTGATGCATCATCTGCAACGCTCCCCTTTAAAGCGACTATTAAAATAAGGGCGGATAAAGTAGAGCTGCAGAAAGGAGGCATAAAACCCCAATTTGTAAAACGAAATAAATATGCGGCTTTTTGTTCCAACTTTTCTTTATCAGTTGGAAAACTTCCTGCAAACCGGGTATCCAAAATCAGCGGGATGAGTATTAAACCGGGTAATCAGCAAACGATTAATTTAACAATTGAACTTTCTGCCCTTGACGGAGCAGCCTGGAACCAGTGGTTTTTGACTGGTGCGGGAGGAGCAATTCAACAGGGTAACATCAGCTTGCTGGCCCCGAATCTGAAGGATGTTTTATACAACATCTCACTGGCGGACGTAGAGATTGTTTCGTATTCAAACTCAGCAGGCAACCGGGTACTTATCGGACTAAGAACAAAAGGTATTCGCATAAAATAAAGCAATAAATACAGGTACTTTAATACTTGCTTAAGCTTATTCGCAGTATAAGAATTAAGTTACCTGATCATCCACCTGTACTAGAGTTTCGGTCAACAAGTTTGAAAGGGAACATTACATTATTGTAATTTATTCTACCGTAAAAGCAACACAGTCCCCTGTCTTATTTCCTGCGGGTTATTTGCCAGTGAAAAATCTGCCTTCCATACAAACAGGTTTCCATCAGCAGCTTTTCCATCAACCAGTCCATTCCATTTTGTGAACGGGTTCTCTGTATAAAAAACCAGCTTTCCCCAGCGATCATAAACACGCAGATGATAATTACTGATTGCGGTAATGCTTCCTATCGCTCCAAACAAATCATTTACCTGATCGCAGTTGGGAGTGAACGCAGTTGGAAAAAAAACACCAATACATGAAAGATCAGTTGGAATAAGAACAGTTGTATCAACGCTGCACATACCTGTTCCAGAAACAGTAACGGCATATACACCTGCTTTTAAGTTGGTGGCTGCTGCATTGGTTTGAACAGGAACCGTATTCCATAAATAACTAAACGGACCGGGAGCGCCAGCCACGTTTACAATTGCAGAACCTCCGTCATTGTTAACACAACTTGCAGGGTTAAGAACTGTTGTTGAAAGAGAAGCAATGCTCAGCTTATTTGTAATAGTTGAAGATCCGTTTCCGGGACTGCTGACAGTTAATGTAACTGTATATTCTCCGGGTGTTGAAAAAACATGTGTTGGATCTTCAGCAGATGATGTGTTTTGACTGCCTGATGCAGGATCACCAAAATCCCAACTGAAAACAGAAGGACATGGAGTGGATGCATTGGTAAACTCAACTGTATTTTTATTGATACAATTAAATGTAAAGGATGCATTGTTTAGCGGAGCTTCTTCAATGAGCAGATCATCGAAAGCAAACCCATCATAGTTATTACAAATTGTTCCTGCGCCAAACAGGAAATGAAAAATGACCGACTTCATTCCGCCAAGTGATGGAATTGTATGAGCAGCTTTTACCCATCCAAGACTTCCGTTACCGCCTTTGCAACTGCCACCTGCAGGTTTTGAATTTCCCGACCATCCCTGTCTTGTTGAAGTTAATGCAGACAGATAAGTTATCGGATCCTGGTTGTACCAGTTTTTAGAAAGACAATCTGTTTCACCAGCTGTGCCAACACTGAACCATGTTGTTCCTTTATCAAGTGAGTACTGCAATGATGCTCCGTCAAACTGCTGTTCTGTTTCCCAGAAAATATTCATGGATACATACGGATACTTCAGGTTCGTAAAATCAAAACAGGGACTTTGCACCCATGATGCTTCACCATTTGTATAAGAACCTCCTGTTAACCCACCTGTGGTCCAGCAGTTTGTTCCGCTGGCAGCAGCAAGAATAACCGGCTTTGATACAATACCCCATGCCCATGATGATCCTGAACCGCCGGTGAACCAGCCTCCATTGTTTATTTCAAAATTTTGTGCATATGGAAATGCAGAAACGCATTGAGCTTTCAGTTGAAAAAAAGCAGTGGAGAAGAAAAACAGGAAAAAGAAAAGTCTTGCAATCATCGTCAGCTATTGGCAGAATGCCAACGTATTTATATGAATATAAATTGAAACCGGATCATCTTCTGTGTTTCTTTAAACCAACCCAAGTTTATCAGCCAGCACCTTACTCATTTTATAATGAGCCTCATGACTGTAACCTGCAATATGCGGAGTTAAGATTACATTCGGCTGTTGTGCAAGCCAATTGATCTGTTCATTTTCTTCAACAGTAAAAGTTGAAAGCTTTTCATTTTCCAGCACATCCAATCCTGCACCTGCAATCCATCCATTCTTTATTGCATTGATCACTGCAGCAGTATCATGCACTTTACCTCTTGATGTATTGAGAAAAAATGGTTTCTGCTTTGCCTCTCTAAAAAAATCATCATTGGCATAATGAAAGGTAAGATCCGTTAAAGGCAAATGCATACTGATGACATCGCTGTACCGCAGCACCTGTTCAAGCGATGCTTCTCTTACTAGTGTTCCGCCAAATTCAAACTGGTAACGGTCGTGTGCAAGAATGGTTACATCAAAGCCCCGCAGTTTTTTTGCAAATGCCTGACCGGTATTGCCAAAGCCGATGATCCCAACTGTTTTTCCATTCAATTCAACTCCACGGTTTTCATCACGCAGCCACACATGTTTTTTTACCTCATCAAAACTGGTGTTGATCTTTTTCATTAAACTCAGCAGCATGGCCAATGCATGTTCACCCACTGCATCACAGTTTCCTTCAGGGCTGCTGTACACTTTTATTCCTTTGATTTCTGCGTAAGGCACATCAATCAGTTCAAGTCCACTGCCCAACCGTCCAATCCACATGAGGTTTTTGGCTTCATCTATTAGCGCAGCATCTATTTTTACTCTTGTTGATACAACAAGGCCTGCCACATCATCGAGCTGATGGATCAATTCATCGTAGGTAATTTCGGGACGGTACTCAACAGTATATCCACCTTCCTCTAATTTCTGCTTCAATAACTCATGACACTTTGCTGTAATAATAACCTTCATATTTATCTCATCTTAAACGTGAGCTCAGCAAACTGCTTTACCGTTAACTGTTCTGCACGTTTATTAAAAATTTCATCCTTTATAAATTCTTCATCAAACATTCCACGAACACCGTTGCGTAACATTTTCCGGCGCTGATTAAATGCTGTTTTCACCAGCAGTTTAAATTTCTTCTCACTCTGCATAGCAGGAATTTCTTTTACTGGCCGCAATTTAATTACACCACTTTTTACTTTTGGCGGCGGGGTAAAACAATTTTCATCCACATCAAATAAATATTCCACATCAAAATAAGCCTGTATCAAAACGCTTAAGATACCATACGATTTATTTCCCTCTTTAGATGCGATCCGCTGCGCCACTTCTTTTTGAAACATGCCCACCACACAATCAACCTGCTCCTTCCAGTCGAGTACTTTAAACAGAATTTGCGAAGAAATGTTGTAGGGAAAATTACCCGCCAGCATAAAATGCCCTTCAAACGGAACATCCGCATTCAGGAAATCTTCGTGCAGCAGTTTGCCCTTAATAGAGGGATAGGTTTGCTGGAGATAATCCACTTTTTCCTTATCCAGTTCAACAGCTTTAAAGTCAATGTCCTTTAACTCCAGCAAATACTTGGTTAATGCACCGCCGCCCGGACCTACTTCCACCAGCTGCTTTGGCTTTTCTTCAACGATCGCCTCCACAATGCGGCGGCAAATGTTTTCATCTTTAAGGAAATGCTGACCTAATGATTTTTTTAGCGTGTATTGCACGCTGCAAATGTACAATCCAGAGCCGCCATCAGCATCAAAACCTTATCTTTACTTTTTTCAAATGCACTTTTATGAACGAGCAAAAAAAACCGGTTATTGGCTTCAGCTGCGGCGATATTAATGGTATCGGCCCTGAGATTATCATCAAAGCATTAAGTGATAACCGTTTACTGGACCTCTGCACTCCCGTTGTTTTCGGATCGAGCAAACTCATTAACTTTTATAAAAAGTCCATTAATGATGGCAATTTCAATTACCAGGCTGTAAAGGATTTTCAACGCCTCAACCCAAAGATGGTGAATGTGTACACCTGCTGGGAAGAAGAAATCAGCATTACTCCGGGACAGTTAACTGATGCCGGTGGACAATATGCTATTAAATCATTAACCGCTGCTGTATATGCACTGAAAGAAAAACAAATTGATGTATTAGTTACAGCACCACTTCATAAAAAGAATGTATACTCAGAAAGCTTTCCCTATACCGGGCACACCCCTTACCTGAAAGCCGCTTTTGAAGCAAATGATGTAGTGATGTTTATGGTAGCAGAAAACCTGCGTGTGGCTCTGGCAACAGAACATGTTCCTGTTGCAGAAGTGGCCGGTCATCTTTCAAGAGAAGTCATTCTCAGTAAATTAAAAATCATCAACCAGTCATTGAAGAAAGATTTTGGAATTGATAAGCCAAAAATTGCCGTGCTTGGTTTAAATCCGCATGCAGGTGATGAAGGATTGGTTGGAAAAGAAGAAGAAAAAATTATTAAGCCCGCTATAAAAGATGCCAAGCAAAATGACATTCTTTGCTTTGGACCTTACAGTGCTGATGCATTTTTTGCAAGAGGTCAGTTTGAAAAGTTTGATGCAGTGCTGGCGATGTACCACGACCAGGGTTTGATTCCGTTTAAATCATTAGCTATTGGTGAAGGTGTAAATTATACAGCTGGGTTAACGGGCATTCGCACCAGTCCTGATCATGGAACTGCTTTTGATATTGCAGGAAAAGGCAAAGCCGATGAAAGTTCTCTACTCGCATCTATGTTTACCGCCATTGATATTTTCCGCAGCAGAAATGGTTATGCAGAAGCAAGAAGCAACCCGATGAAAAAAATCAGTGCTTCGATGTTTGCAAGAGTGGTGGATGAAAAGCTGGAGGAGGAGAGGAGTAATACAGCCGGCAGCCGGGAATAAATAGCCTTTAGCTTTATTTCAACATCTCATCAGTTACTCCTTTGTTAATGACATATGAACTGTAGCTGATTTCCACTTTCCCTTTTTTATTTTTTGGCAGTTCCTGTTTCTTGCTGCCGTCATCATATTCCAGTGTAATTCCTTTGGGTAGCTTGTAATCTTTTGTATTAAAGGAGAAGATCACTTTATCCGGCAGGCCCCATTCAGCATATTTTCCAAACTGCATCTCCATATCAAAGGTTCCGTTGTCTTTTGTGGTTGTGCTTGATTTACGGATGAGCAGGTTGGCTTCATCAATATACATTGTCGTTAATACCACATCACTGTTATCATTCAACGGTAACAGCTTAATGATCCGTACTGGTATTTTGTTGAGAGTTGTTTGCCCTGCATCAATTGCTGTGTAATCATCTGTAAGCAGTAACGAACTTACATTCACACTTACTCCGCCTTTTGGCAACAGTGAAATACCTCCATCCCGTTTAATCTTAAAACGATTTGGCTTCTTGTAATAAGATTTGATATTGGCAACAGGAGCTTTAATGAACACTACATCGGTTTTCATTTTTCCGGCAGCAACATAATCGTTCACCCTGTCCATTTTGGCCTTTACTTTTTTTACCAGCTCAGCAGCAGTTTGCGCTGAAGAGTATGATGTATGAAGTAAGAGGTATGAAGTAAGAAATAAAGTGATTAATTGTTTCATTCGATAAGATTTAGCTCAATACATCTTTCCGGTTAAATATAAAAATTGCTCCACCTACAAACAAAAACGTATGCAGCAATAAAACACCTGCACTCCGCAATACAGCCGGTAAATTACGGATGGTTCCGGGAATGGAAACTCCATCAGCATCCAGTTTCATTTCAAAAAAACCTTTCCATCCAATCATGTGCGAAGTAAAGAATAAATGTTTCACACTCTGAAACAGAGGAATATCAAGTGTTGTAAGAATAGTAAACACAATGATCACACTCATGGTTGCAACAATCGGGCCCAATGAATTTTCTGCAAAAATGGAAAAGAAAAAACCAAGTGCCGCTACCGTTATTAATGCAATGGCAGCAAATGCAAACGCCAGGATATACCTCCAGAAAATGTCATTACCGTTTAAGATAATAATCTCATAACTTTTTGCATTTAACAATCCATCGGTTCCAAATATGAGCATGGAAAGAAACAAACCGAGAATGGCAATCCAGATTAATAAAATGACAGCGTACACAGATGATGCTAAAAACTTACTCAGCAATAATTTTGTACGGCTGATGGGTTTTGTAATTAACAAACGAAGTGTCCCCATATTTGCTTCACCGGCAATCATATCGGCACTTACCAGGGCAATCAACAACGGAACATGTATCAGCAAAGTTTGCAGAATAATGAAACATACAAAATAACCATTGAGCGGATTCCCGATTACATCAAAATTGTCTTTTACATCTTTCAATACAAAATCGATGTATTTGGCACCATCAACATAAATAGCAATCTGTATCAATGAAACAAGCGCCCATACTGCTATAAACGCAATGTAGGTACGTGGACGTCGGAATACTTTAAACAACTCAATTTTTAAAAGGCTCCACATGTTGGTTGGCAGTTGTGATCTTTAAAAAATAATCTTCCAGTGAATGACGGGAAGTAACTCCCAACACCTGGATGTTCTGTTCAATCAGCAGTTTGGTAAAAGCAGGCACTTCTTCTTTTCGCAGTTTAATTTTTATTCCACCTGCATCAACTCCTGTTACCTGAGAAGCATAACTGCTGGCTGCCAGCATCGTTTCACAGGCCGCATTGTTGGTTGTTTCAAGAAACACAACTGTATCATCAGGATTAAACAATTCATTCACCGTTCCTTCTACTAACTTCTGTCCTTTATCAATGATGAGCATGCGGTTGGCAATCTGTTCCACTTCACTTAATAAATGCGAAGACACCAAAATGGTTTTATTCATTTGCTGGCTCAGCATCAGGATTAGATTCCGGATATCAGCAATACCCTGCGGATCCAAACCATTTGTTGGTTCATCGAGCATGATCAGTTGCGGGTTATGCACCAACGCAACGGCAAGCCCCAAGCGCTGTTTCATTCCCTGCGAAAACGTACGCACTTTACTGTGGGCCCTGCTGGCAAGACCAACCATTTCCAGTTGCTCCATTAATTGCAGTCGGGGAATCTTTACACCGCTCATCTGTGCAAACAGGTGAAGCGTTTCGTATGCAGTAAGATATTTGTATAAATCGGGCCGTTCAATAACTGCACCTGTATTACTTAGAATTTCTTTGCGATGCTGTTTCAGATTATAACCGAAAATTTCAATATCACCAGCAGTTGGTTCAATGAGCGTAAGCAGCATACGAATGGTGGTAGACTTTCCTGCACCGTTTTGTCCGAGGAACCCATATACATCTCCCTTCCTAACAGTAAAGGACAGATCATTTACAGCTGTAATTTCTTTAAAGACTTTTGAAAGATGGGTAACCTTGATAATTGATTCCATAACCTTGGGTGCAACAATAACAAAGAAGTAAAGATAAGGTTTAGCCCCCATCCGACTTCCCCCAAAAGGGGAAGCCATCTTAACACAGCCCTAACTTTTACAAAAGTTTGAGTAATAGTTTAGTGCATGACATGTGATGATATAAATTCATTCCATGATGTGGTAGAAAAAAAGTTTAGTGAAGCGGTGGAGTACCGCTCCTTCTCCTTTGGAGAAGGAGTTGGAGGATGAGGCCTTTATTTGGGCAGATAGCTTTGCAAAGCTTTCACATACGCTTCAAAAGCAGTGATACCCTGTGATGTTATTTTACAGATAGTGAGCGGGTAGTTATCCTTAAACTGCTTGGTTACTTCTACATAACCTGCTTCTTTGAGTTTAGTGATCTGCACACTGAGATTACCGGCAGTAGATCCAGTTTTTTCTTTGATATAGGTAAACTCCGCTTCCTTTACTCCAATAAGTAAACTCATGACGGCTAACCTGAGCTGTGAATGCAATATGGGATCTAATTCTTTAAACATTCTTATCCTTCTGTAATAAATACTTACGCCTTAAAATAATTCCGGGAACAAGCCATGCCAGCGTTGCAGACAAAGCCATGAATAAGAAATCAATTTTCGCTACAGTAAAGGCAGCGATGATGGCACTCACCCAGCAAAAGATTCCGCCAAAAGTCATCAGCTTAAATTTCCTTGTTGCACCTGTAACAATCGTTGGATAACCATATACAAACAGTAAATAACTTGTACCAAACGTCCAGAAGTTGGGTACATCAGTTTTCCCTGATAACTTACTGTATTCACTTAAGATTGGATTGAGCTGATGCGCAGCCACATTGTTAACGAAGTTCACGAGGAATATTCCCACACCAAAGCAAAGCCATACATAAGCCATTACATCCTGATCCCAGCCTTTTACTTTACGTTCACGGCCTTCTTTAATGGAAATATAGATCTGCGGAACAATGGCAAGTAATGCCAGCAGCCAGATATCAACCGGAAGTTTGAAATCAAACTGAATCTGCAGGAACTGCACCAAACTGCAAACAGTAATCACAGCTCCCCAGAGAATTGGGCCAACTCCTGTATCAACAAATTCATTTTTTGCACGGCTGATCATTTGCTGAATGATGAGCAGGCTTTCTCTTTCTGATAATTGTTTTTCTTCCATATCAGTTTTGATTTTTAAACCGTGAACGAAGCAGGTATCCGGGAATGATCCAGGCCGATAAAACAGCTAATGCGAGGAACAATACCTGGAATTGAACAGGCACAAAGGTTGAAGCAACGGCCAGTATCCAGCAACCTGCTGCACCAACCTGTAAAGCAGGGAACTTTATTATAACACCTGTTAAAAAAGTTGGCACACCATACAATACAAGAAATAAAGGATACATCAAATGCCATGTGTTTCCTTTCCCTGTAATAAAACCAACCAGCGCCATCAGAATAACAAATACAACCCATACCCAGCCAACAATATCATCGGTGTAGGTTCTTACACGTTCTTTCTTTTTTCTCCTGGCAATATAAATTGTTTGATAAATCAATGCACCCCATGTAAGAAACCATACCATCTGTGGATTGTCGTACAGCTTCCAGTGATCCACAACAAAATGAATGATGCTGCAGGCAAAAATTACCCAACCCCATAATAAATACAAATGACCGTTTTCATTAAAACGGTTTTGTGCTTTATTGATCATGCTTTCAATTAACTGAAGGCTGTCTTGTGGTGATGAAAATTGTTCCTGGCTCATTATTGCAAATTTGTATGAATGATGGTGAAGATCGTTTTGTTATGGTGAAAGGTTATTCACAGACTGTACACTTTTTCGTGGTGCAAATTTTTTCAGAAAACGGGTAATCAGGATTGTACCAATCAGTGTTGGCAATAACCATAATATCCATGACTGTTGAATTTGAACATTTACAACAAGGAAAGCTGTGTAAGATGCAATTAAAGCACCCATCATTCTTGTAATATGATTGCTCATCCAAGAAAGTTTAACTGTTGTTTTACCGGCAATGAGGCGGTAATCGAGCAATGCATAATTGATACACACCAATCCAAAAACTAACGGAACAACTCCGAACATTTTTCCTGTGCCTATTTCTGCTACAGAGATTGCAATTAAAAACAAACCAAATGCAGCAGCAAAGAACATCAGTAAATAATCACTACGCCCTATAGGGTTTGCCTGTATTTTATTGATACGTTTCAACCAGATTGCACGGTATCCACTCAGTATCATATATAATGTAAACCCACCAACTGCCATTAAAAAAATATTTTTATGACCGGGGAGCTGACTTATTACAATAGCTGTAAGCGAAGAACAGAGCATTCCAAAGAAGAAAAATAAACCGCTCAGTTTGTGAATACGCTGTCCCTTTTTTGCAATGGTTGCCACAGTGCCGGAGAGCAATCCAGCTGAGCCTCCGGCAATATGAGCGATAATTAGAATGCTGAATAATGATGTCATGCCTGTAATAAATTATTTACACTGTCCTAAAACCATATCAAACTGTGTCTTTCCCCATGTTGGATGTAATGGAGATTTTGCCTTGAAAGCATCCAGCAATTTTACACCTTCTTCTGCCACTGGTTTTGCTGTTGTACATCCGCCACCAAATTGTGCAGGTGTATAAAACAGGTTCTGTGCAAGTAAAGCAAACGGACGTGGATTGGTTGGATCCTGCTTCTTTGCTTCTTCCAATAACTGTGATGATAATGCACCGTACTGTTGCCATCTCTGCATCGGGTCTACCATCATACGCAATGAAGCAATCATTGATTTAATGCAGGAAATTTCTGAATTTTTTGGTTCCAGTGCATCTGCTTTATTAATCAGCAATTCAGCACGGTCTGCAATTACATCTGCTCCTGATTTGTCAGTCGCCATAAAACCGTTTAGCACTTCCGTCATAGCTGCATAGTAATAAGGAAGCCATTGATTTTTTTCGGTATCTCCAATACGTTCAAAAGCATTGCTCAGGTCATGCATTTCAGCAGGGCTTTTGGCGTTGGTGATAGCCTCCAGGTTTTTCTGCATAGCGCCAGCATAGCGTT
>JBEBHT010000515.1:0-2443 GCA_040081135.1 Lacibacter sp.
TGAAAATAATTTACAGCAGTTAGGTATCCTGCTTTCAGATGAAGATTTGAAAAAAGTAACCCAACGGATTATTGATCTCGGTGACCGTAAAGAAGTGGTGACACAGGCTGATCTTCCATATATCATTTCTGATATACTTGACAGTAATGCCATTGAAGAAAAAGTGAAGATTGAAAATTATGTACTTACCCATTCAAAAGATCTGAATCCTTCTGTTACCTTAAAGGTTTGTGTAAGCGGAGAACTGTTTGAAGAACATGCACAGGGCGATGGTCAGTACGATGCGTTCATGAATGCATTGAAGAAAATATACAAGCAGAAAAAAATTGAGCTGCCGATGTTAACGGACTATGCAGTTCGTATTCCCCCGGGTGGAAAGAGTGATGCCTTGTGTGAGACAATCATTACATGGAATCAAAACAGTAAAGAGTTTAAGACAAGAGGATTGGACAGCGATCAGACGGTTTCAGCAATTAAGGCTACGTTGAAGATGTTGAATAGTATTTGAAGAGATAGGCAACAAGGCATAAAGGCAGAGGCAGAAGGCAACAAGTGGAAAGGCAGCAGATTAACTGTATAGAATAGTAAATGGGAAATATCAATTCATATAGAGATTTGATTGTTTGGCAAAAATCAATGACACTGGTTACAGAGATTTATGCTGCTACTAAATCATTTCCATCTGAAGAATTATATGGATTGACAAGCCAGGTAAGAAGAAGTGCCATCTCTATTCCAAGTAATATTGCAGAAGGTTACGGAAGAAATTCAACCGGAGATTACAAGAGGTTTTTACATATCGCAGCCGGTTCAATCTTTGAACTGTTAACGCAAATTGAAATTGCAGCGAATTTAAAATATCTTTCTGCCGAACGGTTCACAACATTGTTTAACGCAGCAAAGGAAATAGAATTAATGCTGTTAGCACTGATAAAGAAAATTAATTAAATACACGCAAGACTTGATGCCTTGTTGCCTCGATGCCTTGCAGAATAAACAAACATAGAAATGGCGAATAAACACATTTTGATCGTCCCCGGCGACGGAATAGGACAGGAAGTAACAGCAGTAGGTAAAAAGGTACTCGATAAAATAGCTGCAAAGTTCGGACATACATTTACGTATGATGAAGCATTGATCGGTCATGTGGCCATTGAAGCAACAGGAAACCCGTTGCCTGATGAATCATTAGAAAAAATGCGTAACTCAGATGCAGTGTTATTTGGTGCAGTTGGTCATCCGAAATATGATAATGACCCTTCTGCTAAAGTAAGACCTGAACAGGGATTACTTAAGATGAGAAAGGAGTTAGGATTATATGCCAATCTCCGTCCTATTAAATTGTTTGATGAATTGCTTGGTGCATCCAGTATTAAACCTGAGATATTAAAAGGTGCTGATATTTTATTCTTCCGTGAATTAACCGGTGATATTTATTTTGGTGAGAAGGGAAGAAAGAACAATGGTGATACTGCTTATGATCTTGCGGAATACAGTCGTTATGAAGTGGAGCGTATTGCACGCAAAGCGTTTGATGCAGCACGTACAAGAAGAAAGAAAGTCTGTTCTGTTGATAAAGCAAACGTACTGGAAACATCAAGACTGTGGAGAGAAGTGGTGCAGAAAGTAGCATTGGAATATCCTGATGTGGAAGTAGAACACCAGTTTGTAGATTCAACTGCAATGATGCTGATTAAAGATCCACGACGCTTTGATGTGGTGGTAACAGCAAATCTGTTTGGTGATATATTAACAGATGAAGCATCACAGATCGCCGGTTCAATGGGAATGCTGGCCAGTGCTTCTATCGGCGATGGTACAGGAGTATATGAACCTATTCACGGTTCAGCACATGATATTACAGGGAAGGGTGTTGCCAATCCACTGGCATCTATTTTATCTGCTGCCCTGTTGCTCGATATTTCATTTGGTATGAAAGCAGAATCAGAAGCAGTGATTGCAGCTGTTGATGCTGTATTGAAAGCCGGTTTCCGTACAAGAGATATTGCAGATGCCCAAACAGCCGCTGCTAATATTTTGGGAACAGATGCAATGGGAGAGGAAGTGTTGAAGAGATTGTAATTTTTACATTGAAATAATTAGTTAAACAAAATCGCCTTGGCAATACTACCAAGGCGATTTCGTTTAACACCATATAAGTTGGCGCCTGATTAGAATTAATCTTTTTTATTTCTTTTCTTTTGATCTTTATTAATTTTATCCATTACTTCTTTTGTAATTGTTGTCAATTGATTTGTCTCACAGTTCCAGATTGAAATATAGTTTTTTGAAATGACAGTGTGTTGCTTCCATTTTGCAAATTTCCCATAAAGCATAAGAGTACAAATATCTGTTGGAGTAATAAAATCACCGGTTTCAGGTAAATGTGAATGCATTGCACCAACAACTTCGTTGCCATCTTCCGTTTTTCCGTAATTAATGA
>JBEBHT010000516.1:0-2437 GCA_040081135.1 Lacibacter sp.
GGATATGGTTGCTGATGGTGCGGGGGCAGTTGCAGGCTGGCTCCTGTTTGCCATAAAAGATAAACCCCGGTAGAAACCGGGGTCGAAACCAAAACTAACTGCTTATGAGAAAAAAATTATAATCTGAATTTGTAGTACAAAGCTCGTCTATTCTTTCATTTTAAAACGTAATACAATTGTTAATATTTGTGCAAACGTTCCCTTTTAACTACGCAATCGTTCCCGAAGCTTTTAAAAGAGGGTCTCCCGAAGAATCGGGAGACCGTAACCAAAACTAACTGCTTATGAGAAAATTTGACTGCTTTAAAGAACTTGTACTATTGAGACGCTAAACACTCTGAATAGTTTACTGAGTTGTTGTTAAAAATTTCTAAAAGCCTTTCTGCCTCCTTTCAAACAACTGCACATACGAACATTTCCAAAACCATGCCAACAGCAAAACAGGGTTGCTAAAGATTACCCAACTGCCGTTAAATGACAATTATCTGTTTTATTACTGCAAAAAAAAATCCCGATCTGTACAGATCGGGAAATAAACTACTTATAACAGATATTAACTGATTCATCATCGTCCAAACAATCCTTTTACAATATCCATCATTCCGCCACCACCAGTTTGCTGCTGTTGTGAAGCTCCTCCTTTTACCATGTTAATTACATCATTCAAATCGGTATCACCATCCCCATCCCTATCCAAACCACCACCCTGCGTTACTTTACCTAATAATCCCTGCAGATCCAGGCCGCCGGTTTTTCCGCCGGTAAGTGAACTAAAAATTCCCTGCAGATCAAAACTGCTATCGCTTGGGTTATTGGTTTTAGAGATCAGATTTTGTAAAACTCCCGGTAACAGGTTGCTCACAATATTTCCGGCCTGACCCTGGTTTAAACCAAACTTGTCCATCAGGGAGCTGATGGCATTACCTGATAACTGATTGGCCATTGGATTATTTTGCAAATCGCCTCCCTGGCCACCTAATAATTTCAGTACATCCTTAAACTGGCCACCAGCCAATGCATTTTGCAATCCACCAGCTACACTGTTGGTTACATCAGCAACCGCCTCTTCATTTCGGTCATTTGGAATATCGGGGTTATTAATGATGGCAGCACCTGCCTGTTCTTTAACAAGGTTAAATAATTGTTCCAGCATAAAAACGGTTTTGGTTAAAAAAATTGAACTCTTAAGGTAGTTGAAATTATGCTCATGTTCGTTGCATCAACATAAATTTTTCATGAACAATTTAATTCTGCTGGGAGAGCTTTTCTGTGTTTTCAGCAAACTGTAATGCATCAATTAACTCATCAATTTCACCATTGAGTACAGCATCTAAATTATAAAGTGTAAGTCCAATACGATGATCAGTAACACGTCCCTGCGGATAATTATAGGTTCTGATTTTAGCACTCCGATCACCGGTGCTTACCAAACTCTTTCTTTGCCTGGCTATTTCTTCTTCGTGTTTACGTACCTGTTCTTCATACAATCGTGTACGCAGTATGTGCATGGCTTTTTCACGGTTGCCTAACTGGGTACGTTCTGTTTGACATATCACCACAACTCCTGTTGGAATATGCGTAAGCATTACTTTCGTTTCAACCTTATTTACATTCTGTCCGCCTGCTCCGCCACTTCTTGATGTTTCCATTTTCACATCACTTTCTCTCAACTCAAAATCAACCTCCTCTGCTTCAGGCATTACAGCAACAGTCGCAGCACTGGTATGTACACGTCCGCTTGTTTCAGTTGCAGGTACACGCTGTACACGATGTACCCCGCTTTCAAATTTTAATGTGCCATACACATCTTCACCTGTTACTTCCAGCTGAACTTCTTTGTAGCCACCCACAGTTCCTTCACTTTCACTTACTAAAGTTGTTTTCCAGCCTCTTCGCTCACAATATCTTGTATACATGCGCAGCAAATCACCGGCAAACAAACTGGCCTCATCGCCTCCTGTTCCTGCCCGAATTTCAAGGATAGCATTTTTATCATCCTGCGGATCTTTTGGAATCAATAACTGACGGATTTGTTTTTCCAGCTGTTCCTTCTTTTCTTCTAAAGAAGGCAATTCATCCTTGGCCATTTCACGCAATTCTGCATCATTGCCATTTAACGCTTCCCTGTAGCTGGTTACATCATCTAATACTTGCAAATATTCTTTTCTTGCAAGCACAATCTTTTCCACGCTCCGGTATTCTTTACTCAAAGCAGAAAATTTCTGATTGTTACTTACGATTTCAGGGTTGGTGAGCGCTACACCAATTTCATCAAATCTTGCTTTTATTGCGTCTAACTTATCTAACATTTATGCCTCCAACTCCCTAAAGGGAGAGTTTTGTGTATTAAATTTGAGCGGCAAAGTTAAAAGAATTCAGCGCATGGAATACAGGAAGTTCAGAGCAGATCAATTGTTTGATGGATACAGGCTTTATG
>JBEBHT010000517.1:0-2426 GCA_040081135.1 Lacibacter sp.
TTTGTTTAAGTTTTGATTTCGTCTGCTGATATCTGAAGAAACTGAGTCTGTTATTACTTTCAGCAAATCAGGGCGCTTTAAATAAAAATTATAACTTCTATTGAATTCATTCCTAGTTGTATTGTGCAACTGAAATATTTTCAGAAAGTACGATGCATTTTCAGAAGGTAACTTTAATGATGTGTCTTTTAGAATTCGATCATTATTCAGCACATCCGCAACAAGAATATCTGTAAGAACAGCCTGCATTTTTTTGGGTGATAATACTCCTTCCGGAATATTGTTTTTATCTGAGCAGGATATAAGAAGAATAATGCTGCAGTATATAAAAATCAGATTCCTCATTTCAACTCCTGTTTATACTTATTCGAATTACTTACATCCAGACGGCTTAAAATTTCTATCACCTTTGATTTGTCCTGAACGCCGGCTTTCTTAAACAAATTGATTAATTCATCTGCTTTACCAAGCATAAAAAACTGAATAATCATCAGGTTTGGGTTTTCCCGGTTAAGGTTATCAAGATAGATTAGTGCGTTCATAATTTCAGCCCTTGCCATATTCTCATCTTCATACATTACATCTAAACCCTTTCTGTAGTAATTGATATACACATCATGAATGACGGCATATCGGTTGTTCATGAGATTTTCTGCAAGCCAATACCTGTTCCGGTTATTATTTTCAAATGATTTCCAGCCCGATATTTTAGTAGCATCAGGAGCATTGTTTACGATATTTAATGCCTTTTGAAAAAACGGATCTCCCCCTTTTGACGAAAAGGAATCATAATCGAACCCCAGTATAACATATGCATAATAAGCCATCACAGCAGTAAGATTTGAAACCATTGGATCATTTCCTGAAATTCTGTTTTCATTGAATTCCATCCCCTGCGACTCGATATACTTAAAGTCAAAATTAGGATCCTGAAAATTAATTATGGGCGAAACATAAGTAGTTGAATAAACAGGCCGTGCAGCCTGGATGGTAATACTGCCGGCGTAAACATTTGGTTCTGTCATTTCCCTTAAATTAATCAGTATCTGGCAATTGATTTTTTCATTAGGCTTGAAAATATCGTTCGTCCATTTACGATTATTCAGAAAATTTGTAAGAGATGTTTCGAGTGTGCGAAAAATTTTCCTGTCAACAGTTGAGGGTATTTGGTTGTCTACCACTCTTACCCTGGCATTTAATTCCTGTGCATAGCTGAATAAATGAACACTCATTGAAAACAGTAAAATCAGTGCGGATTTAATCATTCATAACCTTTTTTAATGTTTCAATAATATCTGTTGCCACCTCAGCTTTACTCTTCAGTGAAAACGAATATTCATTTTCTTTCTTATCAAAGATGCTGATTTTATTTGTATCACCGCCAAAGCCGGCGCCCTCATCGTTCAGAGAGTTCAACACAATCATATCTGCATTTTTCGCTTTCATTTTTCCAATAGCATACTCTTTCTCATTGTTCGTTTCCAAAGCAAAACCGACCAACCATTGATTCGGTTTTTTTACAGCTCCAAGACTACCTAAAATATCTTTTGTTCTTTTCAATTCAATCTGAAAAGATGTTTCTGTTTTTTTCAGTTTTTGTTCCGCTAAAGTAACCGGTGTGTAATCTGCAACTGCAGCAGACATTATCGCAATTGTACAGGAACTGAATTCTTCCATACATGCGTTATACATTTCTTCTGCACTTTTCACCCTGATAAGCTTTGAAAGCCTGCAATTGATGGTTTGATTAGATGGTCCCAGAACTAACACTACTTCAGCGCCACGTCCCGACAATTCTTCTGCAAGTGCAATACCCATTTTACCGCTTGAGTGATTACCGAGGAACCGTACAGGGTCAATTGCTTCATAAGTTGGTCCAGCAGTAATCAGTACTTTCTTTCCGGCAAAATCATTTCTGCTCAAAAAAAAACGCTCAATTTTTTCAATGACTATCTCTGGTTCCGCCATTCTTCCTTCCCCATTTAGACCGCTTGCCAGTTCACCTGTTTCAACAGGGATGATAATATTTCCATACGACTGTATCTTACTGATATTATTTCTGGTGGATGTATGTTTCCACATATCTTCATCCATTGCAGGTGCAACCATTACAGGGCATACAGCAGATAAGTAAACGGCTGTTAATAAATTATCGCACAATCCATTTGCCAGCTTTGCGAGTGTATTACAACTTAACGGGGCTATCAGCATAAGATCAGCCCAGCGGCCAAGCTCTACATGATTTGCCCAGCTATTTTCATCAAACAAATCAATTAAAACCTTATTTTTCGAAAGAGTTGATAAAACCAGTGGAGACACAAAATCTTTAGCTGCAGGGGTTAATACTACCTTCACATCTGCGCCTTCTTTAACGAGTAAACGGGCAAGCAGTATTGATTTATAAGCAGCAATACTTCCAGTAATAC
>JBEBHT010000118.1:0-10725 GCA_040081135.1 Lacibacter sp.
CATGACGGTAGAACAGAATGTGATGTTCCCTTTAGACATGTTTACCAAACTGTCTCTAAAAGAAAAACATGAAAAAGCAAATGCAGTACTGGCAAGAGTAAATCTTACCGGTGCCAATGCAAAATTTCCTGCAGAGATCAGCGGTGGTATGAAAAAACGTGTGGGTATTGCAAGGGCCATTGTACTCAATCCGAAATTTTTGTTTTGTGATGAGCCCAATTCAGGTCTCGATCCAAAAACATCTTTAGTTATTGATAAACTTATTAAAGAAATTACCATTGAATTTGGCATGACGACAATTGTGAACACACACGACATGAACAGTGTAATGGAAATCGGCGATAAAATTATTTTCATGCACCAGGGCCGCAAAGAATGGGAAGGCACTAATCATGATATCATCTTCAGTAAAAACGAAGAGCTCAATAATTTCATATTCGCTTCAGAGTTTTTACAGGATGCAAAAGATATGCGGATGCTTGAAGCAAAAGGAAAAATCAGCGACGACAGGAATATGGATGATATGCTGAAGTAATTGTCAATTCGAAGATTTGGAAATTTGATAATTGAGATAATGAAATTCAAAAAAATTTTAATTCTTACAGTCATTCTTATCTGTGTGGCTCCCATTCTCGCACATGAATTCTGGTTACAACCTCAGCAGTATTTATTCAGTGCAGGCGATGAAGTAAATATCCGTTTCAAAGTAGGCGAAGGTTTTGCCGGTGATAACTGGAAAGGAAACGATGAACGTGTGCAGGAATTAAAACTGTACTATGCAGATGTAACAGATAATCTTAAAACTGCACTCTGTTCCGATGAAGGCGATTCTGTTCAGTTCTCTTTGTTTGAAGAAGGTACTGCCATGGTTATATTCAACAGTGTCAATTCTTATCTTGAACTGGAAGCAGCAAAGTTTAATGATTACCTGTTAGAAGATGGTTTAACCTCAGCCATAGATTACCGGAAGGAACATAATGAAACCGATTCCATGAGCAGGGAATTTTATCAGCGTTCTGTAAAAACCATTATACAGGTTGGCACTAAAAAAACAGATGTCTGCAAAAAACAAACCTCACTTCCTTTAGATATCATCCCACTCTCCCATCCCTATGCCATCAGCAACAATCAACTCATGAAAGTGAAAATATTGTTTAAAGGTCAGCCCCTGGCCAATGCAAAAATGCGGGTGTGGAATAAAATGCCCGATGCTGTAACTGATACTTCATATCTCAGCGATGCCAAAGGCGAAATCAGTTTTCCCGTTACAACCAGCGGCGAATGGATGGTAAGCTCTGTACACATGATCCACCTTGATGGCGATCCCAAAGCAGTATGGCAAAGCTATTGGGGAAGTCTTACCTGGGGTTATACCGGCAAGAGCAGTACCAGCAGCAGAAGCAGATGAGAACAGTTGTAAGTTGAGGATAGTATATTATTCTTAACAGAGAATTATATTCATCAATAGCCTGGCGGCATAGTATGTGGATCGTTATTGCATTCATCATTTAAACTACTGGTTTATGCAAAAACTCTACTTCGTTATTTTATTCATTTTATCTTCCTGCGCTACACGCATTAATTACATTGGCAATAAAACTACGCCAACATCCCATGTAGATATTTATGTTTCGGAAAACACCATTAAGAAACCCTATGAAGTTATGGGGAGAGGGTTTTTAGATCGTGGAAGTTTTGACCGGAAGTATCAGGAAACCATGCAGCGAAAGGCAATTAAAAAAGCAAAAGCAATTGGCGCCGATGCTGTTCTGTTCCAGGATTATGCTATTCTTATATCAGGCAACAACATCAGCTCAGTTTTCCGCACTGATTCTATTCAACACGGAGTGATAACAACAGGCACTACAAACATCAGCCCGGTTATGGCAAGTGGATTCAACATTTCTTTTTTGAAATATTCAAATTAATACCCTTTTGGTCAGAAACTTCGTTGGCATGCTGATGCATAAAAAAGAAAAATAGCCTTCACTTACCGCTTAAAACCTATAACCTAAAACCCGATTCCCTTATCTTTGCGCAACTTTTAAAGCTGTAATATGAGTATTCTCGTTAATAAAAATTCCAAAGTAATTGTTCAGGGTTTTACCGGAACAGAAGGTACTTTCCATGCAACACAAATGATCGAATACGGTACCAATCTTGTTGGTGGTGTTACTCCCGGTAAAGGCGGAACAACCCATCTCGATAAACCCGTTTTCAATACAGTGGAAGAAGCTGTTCAGAAAGCTGGTGCCAACGTGAGTATCATTTTTGTACCGCCTGCATTTGCTGCCGATGCGATTATGGAAGCAGCTGCTGCCGGTATTGAACTTGTGGTTTGTATTACAGAAGGTATTCCCGTGCAGGACATGGTAAAAGCAAAACATTATTTAGCAGGAACGAATACAAGATTAATCGGACCTAACTGTCCCGGTGTAATTACAGCAGGTGAATGTAAAGTAGGCATCATGCCCGGCTTTGTATTCATTCCCGGACGCATTGGTATTGTATCAAAAAGCGGAACACTTACTTACGAAGCTGCCGACCAGGTTGCTAAAGCAGGATTGGGTGTAAGCACTGCAGTTGGTATTGGTGGCGATCCCATCATTGGTACAACAACCAAAGAAGCGCTGGAATTATTTATGAATGATGATGCAACAGATGCGGTGGTAATGATTGGTGAAATTGGTGGTGGTATGGAAGCAGAAGCTGCACGCTGGTATAAAGCAAATCCAAAGAAACCGGTGGTTGGTTTTATTGCCGGACAAACAGCGCCTCCCGGTCGCCGTATGGGACATGCCGGTGCAATCATTGGTGGAGCTGAAGATACAGCTGCAGCAAAAATGAAGATCATGACTGAATGTGGAATTCATGTAGTTGACAGTCCTGCTGATATTGGTAAAACAATGGCAGCGATTATGAAGAAGTAAAAACTTATTGATAATAAAAAGGAAGCAGCTGCTTCCTTTTTTTATTCCCCTTACGCTGTTGACTATTGCATTTGTTGCATCAAGTTTCTAATTTGTATAGAAACCAGCCATTATGAGAAAAATAATCCTGTTCGCAGCTACCTGCTGCCTCCTGCAATCCACATTTGCAGAGAGTATTTTTCCTTCCGCTCCTTTATCTAAGTTTTCGTTAATTGTGCAGCCGCAAATAAAAGTCGTTCCTGAAAATACCGTTCACAAAAGAATGACGCTGAAAGAACGCTTACTGATGAAATGGTATAAGAAAAAGATGAACCGCACCGTTTCAGAAGAGAAGCAAAAGAAAAACATAAAAACACTCGGCTTGCTTTCAATTCTTGTCGCATTGATTGGGCCATTTGCAGCACTTCTTGCATTTACTTCTGCATCGCCGGGTATTTTTTTTGCAGCAGGTATTGCATTCTGCCTTACAGCCATCATTCTTGGATTCATTTCTTTAAAGAGAAGAAAAAAGCTAACAGATAAAACGGGAACAAGTAAAGTGCCTGCACTAATCGGTATTATTTTAGGTGGTCTCGCTATTCTAATACCTCTTATTTTCATTATCGGGCTTTCGCTTTTTTATGAATAATCATTTAATTTTCATGTCTTCAATTAATCAAAGAAAAATTGTCCCCGGGTATGAAAGTTTACAGACTTATTCTTTTATGAACTTCATTCATGAACAAACTGATCAATTAAAAATAAAACCCCGCCAATCGGCGGGGTTCCCGTTCATAATCAATAGATGTTCTTACTGAATATATTCGCTTCGATACAGATGAAAATTTCCTGTCAACATCAAAGACAGCGTCATTGCCTGAATCGTTGCTTCATCAGGCAGAAATCCAGCAACTTTTTTTCCAGCTACACCCGGAGCTTTATAACCGGGTGCTTTACCGGCTCATTCATTAGAACAGGCTGTTTCAGAAGGAATACTCATAAAGATTCGTTAAAGGAAATCGCTGTCACCCCATCAGGTATGGCATACCTTAGAGGTATGCCATACCTATTCCAGATTTCTTCCTCTTGGAAATGACAATGTCTGTGTAATTCCCTCTTTCTTTGCATCCCATCATCGAAGTAATTTTTTACCTTACAAAAAATCGTAGTCATGTTGATGAAACGCCTCTTACTTGTTAACCTCTTACTCCTTTCTTTCTGTACCATGTTACAAGCACAACCGAAATTCAATTATACCAGTGCCTGGAAAAAAGTGGATGAACTGGTCAATAAAAAAGGATTGACAGAATCTGCTTTAAAAGAAGTGAAAACCATTTATGAAGCAGCCAAAAAAGAAAAGAATAACGGGCAGCTGATTAAAGCACTGGTGTTCCGTGTAAACCTGCAGCAGCTGAAAGAAGAAGATGCCGATGTAAAAGCTATTAAAGAAATTGAAAAAGAGATCAGCATTTCTGCTGAACCGGTAAAATCCATCCTCAGCAATTTTACCGCCGAAGCCTACTGGCAATACGTACAGAACAACCGCTGGAAATTCTACGACCGTACTAATACAACAGCCTTTGTAAAAGATGACCTGGAAACATGGACCATCGACGATTTTCATAAAAAGATCTCAGCTCTCTATTTAGCATCCATTCAAAACGAAAAACTGTTGCAGCAAACAAAGCTGGATGAATTTGATCCCATCATCAGCAAAGGGAATATGCGCCACCTGCGTCCAACCCTGTTTGATCTGCTGGCAAACCGTGCCATTGCTTATTTTGAAAATGATGAACGCAGCATTACCAAACCGGCCGATGCATTTGAAATCAGCACAGCTTCTGCATTTGATCCGGCTGCAGATTTCATTACAAGAAAATTCGTAACTACTGATTCGCTTTCGTTGCAGCATAAAGCTTCACTGTTATATCAGCGACTGATCGCCTTTCATCTCAACGATACAAAGAATGATGCATTGGTTGATGTTGATCTGCACCGTATTCAATTTGTAAACCGCTACTCTACTCATCCTTCGAAAAATGAATTGTACAGGCAGAGCCTGAATCATTTGCTCAGTCAGTACAACAATCAACCCGTAGTTGCACAGGCCGCTTACCTGCTGGCACAGGACTATGCAAATTATGCAGCTACTTATGATTTCAAAAAACATAAAGCTGATGATGCAACTAATCCAAGATACTATTATCAGAAAGCAGCTGCACTCTGCAAGCAGTTTATCAATCAAAAAGAAGAAAGTGAAGGGAAGGCGAATTGCAACAGCCTGCTAAACCAGATAGAGAACAAAGACATTTCTATTATTTCAGAAAAAGTAAATATCCCGGGCAAGCCTTTCCGTTCATTACTCAGTTACAGAAATATCAGCAAAGCCTATTTCCGTATTGTGAAGATGGACAAGAAAGCATTTGAAGAATTACAGAACCGCAACTGGGAAGATGAGTACTGGAAAAAGTTAACTGCATTACCTGCTGTGCAGAATTTCAACTATGCCTTACCTGCCAGCGATGATCATCAAACACACAGTACAGAAATTAAAGTAAGTCAGTTACCCGTTGGCACTTATATGCTGCTTGCAAGCGGAGATGCAAATTTCAACTTAAGCAAAAATATTTTAGCTGCACAGTTTTTTCATGTAAGCAATATTGCATGGATGCACAGCGGCGATGAATTCTTTGTGGTGAACCGTGAAAGCGGTCAGCCATTGTCGAAAGCCAACATTATTTTATGGGAGCAGAAATATAATTACGATCAAAGCAAAAACGTTTATACCAAAGCTGCGACTTATACGAGCAATGCCAATGGAAATTTCCGTGTTACAAAAACACCTGATAATAATGCATACAGCCGCACACTGGAAATACAGTATGAAAAAGATGTGCTGCATTTAGATGATCGGGCTTATGCCTATGTGTACCGTGGAAAGAAAGAAGAAATTGATGAAGCAAAAAACCGCCGCACTTTTTTCTTTACCGACCGTTCTATTTACCGTCCTGGTCAAACCGTTTACTTCAAAGGAATTGTAACCACAAGAGATGCTCTAAGCGGAAAACCAAAAGTGGTGGAAGGCCTGAAAGCAAAGATCATGTTGTATGATGCCAACAGTGAAAAGATCGATTCCATTACTGTAACCAGTAGTGAATACGGTTCGTACTCCGGCAAGTTTACGTTACCTGTTGGAAAAATGAATGGCAGTTTCCGTTTGGAAGAAAATATAACTGGTGGTTCAACAAATTTTTCAGTAGAAGAATACAAGCGTCCGAAATTTTATGTGGAGTATCAACCGGTGAAAGAAAGCTACCGTGTGAATGACAACATCAAAATCACGGGTAATGCAAAAGCCTACGCAGGAAATAATATTGATGGCGCATTGGTGAAATACCGTGTTGTAAGAGAACCACGTCTGCTTTATCCCTGGCTGAGCTGGAAATGGGGATGGCCGCAAATGCAGGAACAGGAAATTGCACATGGTGAAACAAAAACAAAAGAAGACGGCACATTTGAAATTGTGTTCACTGCCATTCCTGATAAACAGGTACGGAAAGAATTAGATCCTGTTTTTGATTATAAGATCATTGCTGATGTAACCGATCTCAATGGTGAAACAAGAAGCGGCGAAACAACCGTAAGTGTTGCATATAAATCTTTGCAGTTAGAGATCACATTACCACAGGGTGAAATGATGGTGGCCGACAGTTTGAAGTTTATCTACATCAGCACTCAAAATATGATGGAGGAATTTGTGAAGAGTAATGTGACTGTTACCATTCACAAACTCAATGCGCCAACCCGGCTGATCAGGGATCGTTACTGGAACCAGCCCGATCAGTTTGTTATAACAGAAAAAGAATATCTCAGCGATTTCCCCAATGATGAGTACAATAATGAAACAGAAAAAGAAAGCTGGAACAAGCTGGAGAAAGTGTATGAGAAGAAAGACAGTTCCAATGCAAATGGGCAATGGACAATTGTTAACGGGCAATTAAAGCCAGGCTGGTATATTGTTGAAGCAACAACCAAAGACAAAGACGGTAATGAAGTAAAAAATCAAGCCTATATTCAGTTGATTGAGGGTAAAACAAAAAACAGCATCTCACCGGAATATGTTTGGCAGCTTCCCGCTGCTGTTACAGCTGAACCGGGAACATCAGCCAATCTTTCTTTCGGCAGCAGTGCCAGTGATGTGTATCTCATACAGATTGATCCGAAAGATGACCTGAGTAATCTCCGTTACTATCAACTCAGTAATGAGCAGAAGCAAATCACTGTTTCTGTTACAGAAAAAGAACGGGGCGGTTTTGGTTACAGTTATTCCTTTGTAAAGCATAACCGTTTCTTCAGCTTTACACGCTATGTATCTGTACCTTGGAGCAACAAAGAACTCAGCATCAGTTATGAAACCTTCCGTGATAAAACCTTACCCGGCAGTGAAGAACAATGGAAAGTAAAGATCAGCGGATATAAAGGCGACAAAGTTGTAGCTGAATTATTAACCAGTATGTACGATGCATCATTAGATCAGTTTCAACCACATAGCTGGAACAAACCAGATTTGTTTCCCGTGAACTACATCAACAATAACTGGAGCGGTGCTGGTTTTACACAGATCAATTCATGGAAAAAAGAATGGGAATTACAAAATTGGAAAGGCTTTGATAAGAGATATGATGAATTAACTGGTTTCGGAAGTTCAGGATTACTTAGAGAACGTTTTATTGGTGGAAGAATCTCAGGAATTGAAAGAAAAGAAAAAATGGCTGCTCCCACAATGTCAGCTGCAGTTATTCAGGATGCAAGCTTGGCTTCAGATACTATACGTTACAATTTTAAAACTAACAAACCAATAGTTGAAGTAAATCAAATCACACTTCCTCAAATTGTTCCTGATGAAAATGTAACAAAGCCTGATGAATCAATCCAAATCCGCAAAAACTTCAACGAAACTGCTTTTTTCTTTCCTGATTTAAAAACAGATGAAGAAGGAAATATCAGTTTCAGTTTTACCATGCCCGAAGCATTAACCAAATGGAAATGGTTATTGCTGGCGCATACAAAAGATCTGTCGCTGGGTGTTTCAGAAAAATCCATCATCACACAAAAAGAACTGATGGTACAAACCTTTGCTCCACGTTTTCTTCGTGAAGGTGACCGTTTTGAATTCAGTGCCAAGATCAGCAATCTCACTGATAAAGAAATCACCGGGCAAAGTGGTTTGCAGTTATTCAACACATCCACCATGCAGCCGGTTGATGGCTGGTTCCAGAATACATTTCCTGTGCAGCATTTCACTGTTGCAGCCGGACAAAGTACTGTGGTAAAATTCAGAACTGATGTGCCTTATAACTTCAATGAAGCACTCACTTACCGCATCATTGCCAAAGGTGCTCCTGCCGGCGGTATGGTAAAAGCAGTAAGTGATGGTGAAGAAGCAACCATTCCTGTTCTCACTAACCGAATGCTTGTAACAGAAACATTACCGCTGCCCATGCGTGGTGATGGAACAAAGAATTTTGTGTTTACCAAGTTACTCAACTCTGAACAGTCAGAGAGTTTAACGCAGCATAAATTCACCATTGAGTTTACCAGCAATCCTGTTTGGTATGCTGTGCAGGCATTGCCTTACCTGATGGAGTATCCTTACGAATGTGCTGAGCAGACATGGAATCGTTTTTATGCCAATGCACTGGCTTCGCATATCACTACAAAACTTCCACGCATTAAAGCTGTGTTTGATAAATGGAAAATCAGCAGTGCCGCCGCATTACAAAGCAACCTGCAGAAGAATGAAGAATTGAAATCAGTGCTGTTGCAGGAAACCCCCTGGGTATTGCAGGCAAAGAATGAAGAAGAGCAAAAGAAAAATATTGCTTTGCTGTTTGATATGGTTCGCATGAGCAGTGAGTTAAATAAAACCCTTGCACAGTTGCAGGGCATGCAATCGAGTAATGGTGGATTTGTGTGGTTCAAGGGCGGACCTGATGACCGTTACATCACCCAATACATTGTAACAGGAATCGGCCATTTGAAAAAGCTGAATGCTTTACCAAAAGAACAGGAGAAAGCGATCAATGCTATTCTTGCAAAAGCCATTCCATATCTCGATAAAAAACTCAAAGAAGATTATGACAACCTGCTGAAATATAAAACCAACCTGAAGAGTTACAATACAGGTTATATGCAGATTCAGTACTTGTACATGCGGAGTTTCTTCAAAGATGTTCCGGTTGCAGCAGCAAATAAAACTGCTTACGATTACTACTACAAACAAACGCAGCAGTACTGGATTAAAGAAAGCAGGTATATGCAGGGAATGATTGCTTTGTCGTTACACCGCAGTAAAGATGTGAAGACATCAACAGCTATCGTCAAATCATTAAAAGAAAATGCTTTACAGAGTGAAGAGATGGGTATGTACTGGAAAGAATTCAATGCCGGTTATTACTGGTACCAGGCTCCAGTTTCAGCACAGGCGATGATGATTGAAGTGTTCAGCGATGTGAGTAATGATCAGAAAGCAGTTGCTGATTTAAAAACATGGCTGCTGAAACAAAAGCAAACGCAGAACTGGAAAACAACCATTGCGACAGCTGAAGCCTGTTATGCATTATTGTTACAGGGTGGTGAGTGGATTGCAACTGAACCAGTAGTTGAAATAAAAGCAGGTGATCAGCTGTTTACCACATCAACTGAATCAACAGAAGCCGGAACAGGCTATTTTAAACGCAGTATTGAAGCAAGCTTTGTAAAACCATCGATGGGAAATATCCAGGTAACAGTGAGTAAGAGTAACAATCAACCTTCCTGGGGAAGTGCATACTGGCAGTATTTTGAAAACCTCGATAAGATCACTGCAAGTGAAACACCGTTGAAATTAAAGAAGCAATACTTTGTTGAACGCAATTCCGCAAACGGACCGGTGCTTACACCGGTGAATGAAGGCGATGTGTTGAAAGTGGGAGACAAAATAAAAGTACGCATTGAGTTACGTGTTGACCGTAGCATGGAATATGTGCACATGAAAGATATGCGTCCAAGCTGTATGGAACCCGTGAATGTGATCAGTGAATATAAATGGCAGGGAGGCTTGGGTTATTACGAAAGCACCAAAGATGCCAGCACCAACTTTTTCTTTGGCTGGTTAAACAAAGGAACTTATGTATTTGAATACCCGCTCTTCATTACCCATGCAGGTAACTACAGCAGCGGCATTACCAGTATTCAATGTATGTATGCACCTGAGTTTACAAGTCATAGTGAAGGTGTGAGGGTGAAGGTTGGGGAATAAATTTTTTAGATCATTTCAGAGTTATACTTTTTTTGCTACATTGGTAACCCGACCGCTATAAAAATAAAAACGATGAAAAAACTATGCTGCATAGCCGTTTTCTTTTCAATTGCCATTACTTCATTTGGCCAGGAAAGTATTGAAAAGCTTACTGATCCAATTGTCGCTGAAGGAAAACAACTTTATAAATCAGAAATGGCTTCCTGGTACGGAACAGACATTTTTGTTGAAACATACAAAGACAAAGAAAAAGCAGGAGGGTATTTTTCGTACTCTGAAAATAATGTTGCAAAATGTATCTTCTTTTCCAAAGGAGAAAACCCTAAAGTAATTGTAACTATTTCATTCGACAGCTCTTACAGCACAAAAACTGCAAAACCCGACTTGACAGAAAGAGAATTCACACAATCAGAATACGATCTGTTTATCATTCGGTCTAAAGCTTTAAAAATTATCAATAGTGATACCCTATTTAAAAGCTATAAAAATACAAGTCTCAATCTTATCCCTTTAATC
>JBEBHT010000518.1:0-2402 GCA_040081135.1 Lacibacter sp.
GGAAAACAGGAAACGCCTGCGGAAAGTATTTGTTGATCTTGACCTGGGTGATTTCGAATCTCTTGAAACGATGCAATTTATCCCCGGATGGACTGATTTTCAACTTAACAATGGAATTAGAATGGATTTTATGACTTCATTGAAAGGTGTAGATCTTTCTTTTAGCGAGTGTTTTAAGCTTGCTCCAATTGCGGAAATTGAAGGGATTATGGTCCCTTTTCTTCATATCAATCAATTACTGGAAAACAAGAGAGCGGTTTTCAGACCGAAAGACCAGATAGACATTATTGAACTCGAAAAAATTAAAGAAGAGCGCAAAAAAATGGGTCTCGATTAACCTGTACAACTTTTTTGAATTTTCAAACTGGCTTTTCCCCTTTTTTCACCCACCGCCCCTTATCTTTGCGCCAAATTTCAGGAAAAAAATGGCGTTCAGAAGCATCAAATCCTTATTGGCAGCGGTTTTCAGCGTGGTATTTTTGGTGGTTGCGCAGGGAGCTTTTGCCCAGCACGAACCGGCACCAAACGATCAGCATCAGGCGGGAGAAGCCGAGGGTGAGCATGCTCCCAAAAAAGAAGCCTTTGATGCCAAGGAAGTGATCTTTGGTCATATCATGGACGCACATCAATTTCATTTTTTTGATATTAAGAAAAGCGATGGCTCTGTTTTCTCTGCTGTTGTCCCCCTCCCTGTAATTTTATTTTCTTCTCAAAAAGGGCTGACTGTTTTCTCTTCTGCACGTTTTGAGCATGGTCATGCTGAATATAAAGGCTACAAGCTGGTAAAAGAAACCATTGGCGAGAAAGTTGTTTCAACTGATGCTGCCGAAACGGTGTATGATTTCTCTTTAACACGCAATGTGGTGCAGATGATTCTTGCTCTTGCATTATTAGTTTGGCTGCTCATCAGCATTGCCAATGCTTACGCAAAAGGGTTGGGTGTAAAAACGGCACCAAAAGGCAAGCAGAATTTAATGGAACCTATCATTACGTTTGTAAGAGACGAAGTGGCTGTTCCAAACCTTGGCCACAAGGCAATGAAATACCTGCCTTATCTGCTCACAGTTTTCTTCTTTATTCTTATCAACAACATTATTGGCTTAATACCGGGCACAGCAAACGTAACAGGCAATATTGCTTTTACAGCTGTATTAGGTTTGATTTCCTTTATTGTGATCCTTGCCAGCTCAAACAAACATTATTGGCTGCACATCTTCAATCCTCCGGGAGTGCCATTAGGAGTTAAGTTTATTCTTGTACCGGTAGAGTTTTTAAGTGTGTTCATCAAGCCATTTGCATTGATCATTCGTCTTTTTGCAAACATGGTAGCAGGTCACATTATCATCATCTGTTTAATTTCACTCATCTTCATTTTTGCTCAATTGAACCAGTACGCTGGTTGGGGTGCTTCACCTCTTGCGATTGGCTTTACCATATTTATTTATTTTATTGAAGTGTTGGTTGCATTTTTACAGGCATTCATTTTCACTGTGCTTACGGCTGTATTTATCGGTCAGGCAATAGAAGGTGATCACAGCCATGAAGAAGCAGCACATCATTAATTCTTTTTTTTAACCAGATAAATTCACAATTATGCATGTTATTTTATTAGATGCGTTGGCAAATGCCGGTGGTGCCGTAGGTGCTGGATTAGCAGCTGTAGGTGCAGGTATCGGTATCGGTCAGATTGGTAAAGGTGCGTTGGAATCAATTGCACGCCAGCCAGAAGCTTCTAACGATATCCGTGCAAACATGATCCTTACTGCGGCTCTCGTAGAAGGAGCTGCTCTGTTTGCTATTATCGTGGGCTTCCTTGCGATGGTACTTTAATCAATCGCACAAACGATTTACTGCATCCAAAGTACAGGACGGCGGATGCAGTATTTTTAAAAATTACATTGTGCTGTACAGCAATAGCAAAGCAGCATCAGAAATATAAAAAAGACAAGTATGAATTTACTTACCCCCGGTTTAGGTTTATTGGTTTGGACTTTAGTGGCCTTCTTAGTGGTATTTTTTCTGTTGAAAAAATATGCCTGGCCCGCTATTATTAAAGGATTAACCGAAAGGGAAAATGGCATTGCCGAAGCACTGGAAACAGCTGAAAAAGTAAAGGCTGAAATGGCCCAGATGAAAAATGAAAATGAAGCATTGCTGGCAAAGGCCCGTGAAGAAAGAGCACAGTTGCTGAAAGAAGCCCGTGAAACAAGGGATAAAATTGTGAGTGAAGCAAAAGACCTTGCAAAAACAGAAGCCAATAAAATTATTGTGGAAGCACAGGCTGCTATCAATCAGCAAAAACTTGCTGCCTTAACTGATGTAAAAAATCAAGTTGGAAATTTGGTAATTGAAGTAAGTGAAAAAGTATTGCGTCGTGAACTGGCGAACAAAGCTGATCAGGA
>JBEBHT010000119.1:0-10638 GCA_040081135.1 Lacibacter sp.
ATAAATTCCAGCACGGCACTGTTATGAACTGCTTTATGTGCATTTTTACCCCATGTGAATGGTGCATGATTACCAACAAGGATCATTTCCACTTCTTCATAACTTAATCCCTTTTCTTTAAAACAATTCATGATCTGGAAACCGGTTTCATGCTCATAATTTCCTTTAATCATTTCATCATTCATTGGTGCAGCACAGGGAATATCAACAGTTGTATAATCAGCATGTGTTGTACCGAAGATGGGAATATCTCTCTGCGATTGTGCCCATGCAGTTGCGTAGGTTGAATGTGTATGAACAATGCCGCCAATCTTTTCCCAATGTTTATACAACACTGCATGTGTCTTTGTATCAGATGATGGACGAAGTGAACCCTGAACAGTATTGCCCTCAAAATCAACAATCACCATTTTATCGGGCGATAAATCTTCGTAAGGAACGCCACTTGGCTTAATCGCAAATACGCTTAAGTCTCTATCTACAGCACTTACATTGCCAAATGTAAATAACACGAGCCCCAGTTTGGGCAGATCCATGTTTGCTTCGTATGCTTCTTCCTGTATACGTTTATACTGACTCATATATTTCTATGCTGTTATCGATTCAACAGTTAATTTTTCTTTTGTCTGTTCTTCCATAAACGCTCCAACCTCTTTGTATTTTTCAAACCGTTTTTTATAAACAGCAACCAGCTTAGGACTAGGATGATACTCAGCGTCAAAGCCCTGCCCCATTGCTTTCATGGCATCTTCCACTTTACTGTACACACCACCAACAGTTGCAGCAAACATAGCTGCACCCAATGCACAGGTTTGTTCTGACTTATGAATTTTGATAGGCATATTCATTACATCAGCCATCATCTGCATAATGAACGGAGATTTTTTTGCAACACCACCCAAACCAATAAGTCCTTTTACAGGAATGCCCTGTTCAACAAAACGTTCAACAATTGCTTTTGCACCAAAGCAGGTTGATTCAACAACTGCTCTGAACATACGTACTGCATCACTTCCCAAATCAAGACCGGTAATTGAAGCTGTGAGTAATTGATTGGCATCAGGTGTTCTTCTTCCATTAAACCAATCAACTGCCAGTTCACTATGTTCATCTATTTCCAACAGTTCAGCTTGTTTACTTAATGCCGGAATGATGGCGTCTTCTGTTTCGTTGATGAGTTTATTTTTTGTTGCTTCATCAATGAGTGTTGATTTCGCAAGTATCTGCTGCAATGGCCAAGTGAGTAAACGTTTGTACCAAGCGTATGCATCACCAAATGCAGATTGCCCTGCTTCCAATCCTATCATCCCGGGAATAACAGAACCGGGAACCTGTCCGCAAATTCCTTTGATTAATTTCCCTTCCACATCTTTTACAGGAGCCACCATCATATCGCAGGTAGAAGTTCCCATTACCTTACTGAGATAATATGGTTCAATCTGTCCGCCCACTGCACCCATATGTGCATCGTAAGCACCTACACCAATTACTGTTGTTTCAGGTAAACCTAAACGGGTTGCCCATTCTTTTGTAATAGTTCCAACTGATTGATCAGCTGCAAAAGTGTCCTTGAATAAATGATCAGTAAATCCATCAAGAACAGGATCTAATGAAGCAAAGAATTCATTGGGGGGAAGTCCGCCCCATTCTTTTGCCCATAATATTTTGTGACCTGCAGAACATACACCACGCTTCATTGCATGCACATCTGTTCCGCCAGATAATAAGAATGGGATCCAATCGCAATGTTCAACAAACGAATAAATAGTATTTCTTACTTTTTCATCAGCACGCAATACACGCAGCAGTTTTGCCCAGAACCATTCTGATGAATAAATTCCTCCAACAAACTGTAAATAATTTGTATCAAATTTTTCTGCATGTGCATTGATCTCTGCTGCTTCACCAACTCCTGTATGATCTTTCCACAATACAAACATGGCGTTGGGATTATTTTCAAATCCGGGCAACAATGATAATGGTGTTCCTGCTTTATCAACAGCAACTGGTGTTGAACCGGTAGTATCAACCGACAATGCTTTAATATTTGCGGCTACTGCAGGGCCAACTTTTGCCACGCATTCTTTAATCGTTGCTTCCAGTCCTTCAACATAGTCCAACGGATGTTGCCTGAACTGATTTTCATTCATGTTACAGTACAACTGCTCTTTCCATCTTGGATAATAAAACACGGAAGAAGCCAGTTCATTTCCGTTTGCTGCATTAACAATGATTGTTCTTACGGAATCTGATCCGTAATCAACACCAATCACATAAGATGCTTCGTTACTCATAACTATTCAAAATTTTGTACCCTTCTTGGTTTTATTTTCTGCTCATTACCTTCTTCACCTTCTCCACAATGCTTGCTGCATTTAAACCATATTTTTCCATCAGCTGAGCAGGTGTTCCGCTTTCACCAAATGAATTGTTTACACCAATCATTTCAACAGGTGTTGGAGTGTTACGGCTCAATAGCTGACAAACTGCATCGCCCAATCCTCCGTTCAGTTGATGCTCTTCTGCAGTAACCACACATTTTGTTTTTGCAGCAGATTTCAGAATTGCTTCTTCATCGAGTGGTTTGATTGTATGGATGTTGATGATCTCTGCATCAATACCTTCTTTTTCTAATAGTTCACCTGCAAGAATTGCTTCCCATACCAGGTGACCTGTTGCAATTATGCTTACATCTTTTCCTTCATTCACCATCCATGCTTTACCAATTTCAAACTTTTGATCTGCATCGGTAAACACTGGAACAACAGGGCGGCCAAAACGGAGATACACAGGTCCTTTATAATCTGCAACCGCAATCGTTGCTGCTTTGGTTTGATTATAATCGCATGGATTGATCACTGTCATCTCAGGCATTGCACGCATCATTGCCAAGTCTTCAAGAATCTGGTGCGTTGCACCATCTTCACCCAATGTTAATCCTGCATGTGATACAGCAATCTTTACATTCGTGCCGGAGTAAGCAACACTCTGACGGATCTGATCATAAACTCTTCCTGACCCGAAGTTCGCAAATGTTGTTGCATAAGGAATATAACCGGAGATAGCTAAACCTGCAGCTACACCAATCATGTTTGCTTCTGCAATACCACATTGTATAAACCGTTCAGGGTTATCTTTTATAAATGCATCTAATTTTAAAGAGGCAACTAAGTCAGCACAGAGTGCCACCACATTGGGATTTGATTTTCCCAACTCTGCCATACCGGCACCAAAACCGGAACGGGTATCTTTCTTTTCAGTGAATGTGTATTTTTTCATTCTGATTTCTGTTCTTTAATTTTTAATAATCGCCCAATGTTTCAGGCAGTTGCTCTAATGCTTTTGCAAGCTGTTCATCATTTGGTGCAGTACCGTGCCATTTGTGTGTGTGCATCATAAAATCTACACCGGCACCCATTTCTGATTTCATTAAAATCACAATTGGTTTTTCCTGTCCTCTTAATTGTTTTGCTTTTGCAATTGCATCCAGCACCTGCTGGAGATCGTTTCCATCAGCCAGATCAACTGTGGCCCAGCCAAATGCTTCATACTTAGCTTTGATGTCACGGTTGTTCATTACTTTATCAGTTGGTCCGTCGATCTGCTGTTTATTCCAGTCAACAATAGCAATCAGATTATCTAATTTATAATGCGGTGCAAACTGAACTGCTTCCCACACCTGTCCTTCCTGTTGCTCACCATCACCCATCAACACAAAAACAGTACTGTCATCTTTCTTCAGTTTCTTGGCATAAGCCGTACCTGATGCAACAGAAAGTCCCTGTCCCAATGAACCCGATGCTACACGGATACCGGGCAAATGTTCATGTGTTGCAGGATGTCCCTGTAAACGTGAATTGATTTTACGAAATGTAGAGAGTTCACTAACGGGAAAGTATCCACGTCTTGCAAGAACAGAATAAAATAAGGGAGAGATATGCCCGTTCGATAAAAAGAAAAGGTCTTCACCTGCACCTTCACGTGAAAATTGCAGATAGCCATCACTTCCTTTTGCCTTATTGATCTTCATCACATTAAAATAAAGAGCTGTTACTAAATCTGTACAACCCAATGAACCACCGGGATGACCCGATTGGCAGGCATGCACCATACGAACAATATCACGGCGTATCTGCGATGCTGTAGTTTTTAATTCCTGTAATTCCATTTGATTTTTTTTTCTTTCAACAAATAATATAATTAATTCACTGACACTTTATACTTGGTAACTGTATGATACTTCTCTCCCGGCTTTAAAAGCGTTGTTGGAAAAGATGGCTTGTTGGGTGAATCAGGAAAGTGCTGTGTTTCCAGGCAAAGAGCTGTATGAATCTGAATTGCTTTGCCATCAGATGTTTTAATTTTACCATCCAGGAAATTACCTGAGTAAAACTGTAAGCCCGGTTCAGTTGTAAACACTTCCAGTTTTCTTCCGCTTACTGAATCAGTTAAAGTGGCAACCAGTTCAAGATCGCTTCCTTTACGTGTCAACACAAAGTTGTGATCATAACCACCTTGTACTGCTGCAATACGTTCACCAATTTTATGCGGCTGTAAGAAATCAAAAGGAGTTCCTTTTACATCTTTCAATTCGCCGGTAGGAATTAAACCTGCATCAACCGGAGTGTACTTATCAGCATTTACCTGTAACTGGTGATCAAGAATTGTATTGGTTACATCACCCGTTAAATTGAAATAACTGTGGTTGGTTAAATTCACAACAGTTGTTTTATCTGTTTCAGCTGAGTAATCAATCAACAGTTCGTTATCATCTGTTAATGTATAAACAACGGTGATCTTTAAATTACCCGGGTAACCTTCTTCCCCATCTTTACTCAGGTAAGTTAATGTTAAAGCGGCTGTACTGTCTGCGGGCGTTGCATCCCAAACTACTTTATCGTAACCTTTATTACCACCATGCAAATGATTTCTGCCATTGTTGGTTGCCAATTTATAAGTAGCCGTATCAATTTTAAATGTGCCTTTTGCAATACGGTTACCATAACGGCCAATGAGTGCTCCAAAGAAAGGAGGCTTGGCAAGATATCCGCTCAAACTGTCGAAGCCCAGAACAATATTGCTTTTCTTACCATTCTTATCGGCTGTAACCCATGAAGTAACGGTACCACCGTAGTTGGTAATCTTTACTTCAACCCCATTGCTATTGGTTAAAGTATATAGGTTCACCGGCTTACCATCTGCTTCGCCCCAGGAAACCTGTGTGACTTTTTTATTACTGGATGTTTCTTCGGCTTTCTTTTCAGTTGATGCGCAACTGGTCAGGATTGTTCCGGAAATAGTTGTCATTATCAATACTTTTTTTAAAAGATTCATATAATTGATTTTATTGTACACGCAATTCGTTTTTTATCAGCTGATTCAATTACAACAATTTTATTCTTAATACAGTGAAAGAATAAGGAGCAGCAATATATTCAACCTTTTTAGATTTTAAGGCAATAGTAGATTCTTTGGGCGAAACAGCCAAAGGCTGATCAAATGAGTTTACCTGATTGAGGTCAGCGCTCTGCATCACAATTAACTTACCAACGGTTGCAAGTTTTTTAACCCCTTCAATTGATAAAACATTTGATTGTGCAATAGCTGATGCATTGACAATTTTAATGATCAGCTCGTTTGTTGCTGCATCAATTACTGCTGAAGCATACAAACTATCCTGACCGGCAACCACTTCCTTATTAAGTGTAACAGGAACTACTTTTGATCCTTTGTTCAGGGAATATAATTTCTGAACATAGTAATCAGGACTGCCATAAGAATGGAGGTTATCAACCCAAATAAGATCAGGTGCCCACTGCCAGCCGTCGATATGGGCAAACAACGGTGCATAAGATGCCATCTGTACTACATCTGCATTTCTTTCCAGCCCGGTCATAAATGCTGCAATGCTGATTGCAGCCTGCCAGTTATTACGTACAGCACCTGTTGTTTTATCAACATGTGAAGCATACTCACCGGCAAATACTTTTGTGCCTGTTCTTGGATAATTATCATAATGCTTTACATTATTAAAAAACCATTCAGGCTTACGGTAATAATGTTCATCAACAAATTCAACATTCATTTTTCTTAATTCCGTATTAAGCAGATCGAATCTTGCGCCATCAGGGTCGGTGCCAGTGCTGGTGATGAGTTTAAAATCCGGATATTTTTCTTTGATGGCCTTTTGAAAAACTTTTAACCGTTCAAGATATTGCGGTCCCCAGTTTTCATTTCCAATACCCATCATTTTAAGATTGAAAGCTGCAGGATGTCCCATCGCTGCTCTTTTCTTTCCCCAAACAGTTGTTACATCGCCATTGGCAAATTCAATTAAATCCAGTGCATCCTGTACATAAGGATCAAGCTGATCGAGCGGAACTAATTCAGCTGAGTTGAATTGACATGCCATACCACAGTTAAGAATTGGCAATGGTTCTGCACCAATATCTTCTGCCAGTTGAAAATATTCAAAGAAACCTAAACCGAAGCTTTGAAAATAATCAGGTGCTGCCCGATGTCCAAATTCAAAGTTCCATCTGTTGATGATCAGTTGCCTGTCTTCAACCGGGCCAATTGTTTTTTTCCATTGATAACGTTGTGAAAGATCAAATCCTTCCACAATACATCCACCGGGAAAACGGATAAAGCCGGGTTTCATATCTGCCAGCATCTGGATCATATCGGCACGCATACCACCGGGTCTTTTCTTCCAGGTATCTTCAGGAAATAATGAAATCATATCCAGATCAATAACTCCGCTTCCTTCAAACCAAATTCTGCACTGACCTTTTAATTCTGTTTCTGTTGCAAAAAAACTAACTGCTTGCTTTTTCCATTCTACGCCCGATGCTGTGGCTTCTGTAACAGTACTACCGATGATTTCATTCTTTGCATTGAGTAATTCAACATGGAGTTTTATTCCTGTTGCAGATGTGCGGTACGTAAAAGAAAAATCGTAGCGCAAATCTTTTTTGATGCCCATACCACGGAAACCTTCATTGGTCATACTAAGACTTCCTATTACTGCATTATTTAATTGTACTCTGAGAAATCTTGGGTTGGGAATATTATCAGGCCTGTTATGAACTGTAACCGCACCTTCAACAAAAGGCTTCTGCTCAATTTTCCAGCCCATCAAAGGTCTAAAAAATTCAAAAGAGCGGTTCTTGATCAGCTCAGCATAAATACCTCCATCAGCACCGAAATTGATATCTTCAAAAAACACACCCCACATAGCGGGCTGAACATCAGCTACCGGTTCATTTACTTTTACAGTCAGCACTTTTTTTGTCTGGCCGAAAGAAGAAAACGCAAACATCGTTACAGCTGCTATGGCAAGAAAATATTTATTCATTCGCATCATACGTTCTATTCTTATTTGAGCGTAAGTACCACAACTGAAAACGGAGGCAGCTGTACTTGCAGAGATCCGCCTGCTATTTTTGCATCTTTAAAAACTGCCGGTTGTATTTTACCCGGCTGCTCAAATGAATTATAATCCTGTAACTTTTTTGATGTAAGTATCCTGCCTGAAACTGTTGCAGCTGTCATTCCATGCATATCAATGCTTACCGTTTGAGGTTTTGATGCATCAATATTCACCAGTGAAATATGCGTAACACCGTTTTGATCTTTTGATGCTGAAACAGAAACAGCCGGTAACTTTTCATTGCCAACAACATAATCATTCGACTGAACATTTACAGGAATCATAGTTGCATCCTGGTGTACATTGTACATTTCCATTACATGATAAGTGGGCGTAAGGATCATCTTCTCCTTATTTGTAAGAATAACAGCCTGCAGCACATTTACTGTTTGTGCAAGGTTGGCTACACGTACACGATCGCAATGATTATTGAAAATATTTAAGGTAACACCTGCAATCATAGCATCACGGATTGTATTTTGCTGAAACAGAAATCCCGGATTTGTTCCCGGTTCTACGTCATACCATCCACCCCACTCATCAACTACTAAAGCAATCCGTTTTGCAGGATCATATTTATCCATGACGGTGCTGTGGCGGGTTACATATTCTTCCATGAGCCATGCAGATTTCAAGGTTGCAAAATATTGCTGTTCACTATAATCAGTTGCAGACCCTTTCTTGCTCCAATTAATAACTGAATAGTGATGCATTGCCAAACCCTCCATCATGCCATGAGGTATATCACGCATCAGTACTTCCGTCCAGTTATAATCATCACCACTTGCTCCTGATGCAACCCTGAACCTGTTATTAGTATTCGACCAGTCGGTCATGTAAGTAGCAAACTGCCTGTATACATTGGCGTAATATTCAGGTTTCATATTTCCCCCGCATCCCCATGCCTCATTACCAACGCCCCAGATGCCAACATTCCATGGTTCATTTCTGCCATTTTGAACACGCCAGCTACTCATTGGACTTGTATTGGCCTTCCCATTTACATACTGTAACCAGTCAGAAAATTCCTGAACAGTTCCACTTCCAACATTTCCTGACAGGTAAGGTTCTGCACCAATCAACTCACACATATTGAGGAAATCATGTGTACCAAAACTGTTATCTTCTGTAACTCCGCCCCACCAGCGGTTGACAATTGCAGGCCGTTTATTTTTCGGGCCAACACCATCCTTCCAGTGATAGGTATCTGCAAAGCATCCACCGGGCCAGCGAAGGTTGGGAACTTTTAATTTTTTAAGGGCATCAACAATGTCATTTCTTACACCGGCTGTATTAGGTATAATCTTATTAGTATCACCCACATAAAACCCACCGTAAATACATGCGCCGAGATGTTCGGCAAAATGACCATAAATATTTTTGTTGATTTTTGTTTTTCCGACAGACGCATTCAAAACAACATGGTTTTGCGAAAAAACAGTGCCTCCAATAAAAGGCAGAAAAAAAAGAATAACGATTCGTTTGATGGCAGCAATTGGCATAGCTAAAAGTTTTAAATTTTAGAAATTCAGAATCGAATATAGGTATTTTTTAAATAAATGTCATTTTTACAATTAATTTTTTATAAACAGTTTTGCCACGTAAATTTAGCCTGTTAATTCCCAGTTTACTTAACTTTAGTCCATTCTTTCCCCGCTGTATGACAAAATATCAAAATCAAACCCGCATTCTTGTAGCAGTCGATTGCGTTGTTTTTGGGTTTGACGGCCAGAAACTGAAACTATTGCTGATTAAAAGAGGTATTGAACCTGAGCGCAATAAATGGAGTTTAATGGGAGGATTTGTTGAACCGAATGAAAGCGCTGACCAGGCTGCAATCAGAATACTGAAAAAACTTACCGGACTGGAAGGAGTTTACCTTGAACAATTTCAAACCTACTCGGATTCTGAAAGAGACCCGATAGAACGAACTGTTTCGATCGCTTACTTCGCATTGATTGATATTAATCTGTATGAAACTCAGATCAGTGAGGAATATCATCCTGAGTGGTTTCCACTTAACAAAGTCCCCGACCTGATATTTGATCACAACCAAATGATGGCAATGGCAAAGGAAAAGCTGCGTTACAAAGCGGCCCTCCACCCTATCCTGTTTGAATTACTGCCACCTAAGTTTACATTACCATTGCTGCAAAGCCTTTTTGAAGATGTATATGAAACCAGTTTCGACAAGCGGAACTTCAGCCGGAAGATTCTGAGTACAGGACTATTGCTGAAACAAAAAGACAAGGATAAAGAAAATTCAAAAAAAGGTGCCTTCTATTATAAGCTCGACAAAAAACATTATCAAAAGAACTTTCATAAATTCCTTCATTTTATACCCAACCCCAACGGATTGATCTGATATTAGTTCAGCCGGGACATATAATTAATAAAGAAAGGGATACATTACTGTATCCCTTCTTTTCTCTGTGTTGATTGAATAATTATTTGCTTACTATTTCTGTAGTAACTGTCTTGTTGTTTTTGATGTTGAACACGGATGAAGTTGAATTTGCAAGGTTGATGATTTCAATGTTTACATTAACTCCTGTTAACTCATCTGCATTCATTTGGAATTTACGGGTTATGTTAACTCCTGAAACTCTTTCTTTAAATAACACTTCGCCCAGATCATCTTTTATGATGATTGCGTACCTGTTGTTTTCTTTATTATTCAGATTCAGCTGGAACAAAGGTTGATCGTTCAGTTGACCAGTTATTTTTAATTCTGCTTTTGGAGTTTCATCTGCTGCTGATGCGGTAAAACCGGTTGTTACTGCTAAAAGAGTTAATAATCCGATTGCTGCACTTTTGATTGTTGTTTTCATTGTTTCTGTATTTTAATTTTTTAATAATCTGATTTAAAATCTTTTTCTATGTGCAAGTGTCGCCTGGCAGGCAAGGGTCGGTCAAATCCCGGAGATGTGTTACATCAAACTGCAATTATTGCATTGACAGAACAAAAGTAAGCCGCAAAGAATGAACAGGCAACACAGGATTCAGTGGTTTTTATGGCCTTAAATTTCAGAACGAAACGCTAAAACGCTTATCAGCAAAGGGTTTCAGGAAAATAACTGCATGACGCCCAACAGTAAAAAACAAGCTGATTTAAAGCGATAATTAACCTTAAAAACATATTACCGGTTAATATTTCGATTCTTCACTCTTACGTGTGCAGTAAATTTTCGGCGACATACCGATGA
>JBEBHT010000120.1:0-10615 GCA_040081135.1 Lacibacter sp.
AGCATGAAATACGATAATACTTCCGGGTTTGGTTTTCTTATTTACATATGAAAAACATTTTTCCGGGCTAATTGAGGTATCAAAATCAGCACTTAACACATTCCACATAATTATTCTATACGGGGGATTTGAATTTTGAAGCAATTGTGCCTGAAACGACCTGATTTTTCCATATGGAGGTCTCAATAGGTCAGAATCTATCCATTTGGCAGCTTCTTTTACATTATTCAGCCAGACTTCATCATCTGTTTTTCTGCCGTTCAGATGATTATGAGTATGATTACCCACCCTGTGACCTTCGGTTAAAATGCGTTTATAAATGTCGGGATATGCAGCAACATTTTTTCCGATGCAGAAAAAAGTTGCTTTGGCATTATATTTTTTTAATTCATCTAAAACAAATGGTGTGGCAACAGGATGAGGTCCATCATCAAATGTGAGATAAATGATTTTTTCTTTCGTTGGTATTTCCCAAATGAGATTTTCAGGAAACAACATTCGCAACCACCAGGGAGTTGTTACAATGTACTGCATAACTAAAGTTACTGATGAAATGAATAGCCTGTAAGCTGAATGATTTTTCCTTTGTAATAGATCTTTTTTCCATGTTTCAAAACAAACTGCTGTTGGGTTGAGGGAGACAGCATTTCATCGGCATAAGTTTTTTCTTTTCGATTGTCTTCTGCTGCCGTTAATCCATGTAAGATCGCTTCAGTACTGTATTTGACGAGTAAGGAAGACAGCGTTTGGTAAAACAAATCAGCAGTTACAAAAACATCTGCACCTAACACATGGTTGCCTGTTGAAGCAATGAACCCCACAATACTGCTGTCTCTTTTACTGAATTGCTGCAGGAAGTAACGGAGATACTGAGTACTCGTATCAACAATTTTTTTATTTGTAAGCAGAGCTGAGTAGGAAGACGATGATGTTTGATTGTTTGCTTTCAGTAGTTTTCTTATTTCATCCCACAATTTTGTTTGATTATGTGCAGAGTCAATGATTTTTTGCAACCCGGCAGCGGCACTTCCTTTATACTCAAATTTTTTTTCATGATTGCTCCATCGGTTTTCTTCAATGCAGTAAACAGGAATTGTATGCTGCTGTTTGCCTGGTGGAAGAATAGTGTCTTTTGCAATTACCCGGTCCTGCCGACCTCCTGAAATTATATCACCACTTTTCAGTAATAAGCTTTGCTTGCTTTTGTTTTCAATGAGCAGGACATTGATATTATCTACCAAATAATTTCCCCTTTCTTTTATTTTCACAGATCCTTTTTGTAATCCCTGCTGCAGGGTAATGACGGATTGTTTTTGAAAGCTGCTGTCATTAATTCCTATTCCTGTTCGTTTGATCGGGATGAGTTTAAGATTTTTGAATATAATGGCGCTGTCGTACTCTACTGCAAGAGAAGGATAAGTAAATGATGATTGTGTAAATGCATCAATTGACAACAGACCAAACAGGAAAATAAAAAAGATTTTCATTGATCTTTCAAAGTAAGTGATTATCTCTCATCTGCAAAAGCAGTCGAACTCTTTATCTTTGCGTTATGAGTGTAAGAGTAAGATTTGCCCCCAGTCCCACAGGTGGATTGCATTTGGGTGGCGTACGAACAGTATTATACAATTACTTATTTGCCAAACATCATGGTGGTGAGTTTGTGTTGCGTATTGAAGATACCGATCAGAGCCGTTTTGTAGCCGGAGCAGAAGAATACATTTTTGAATGTCTGAAATGGTGTGGGTTGATTCCTGATGAAAGCCCGCAGCACGGAGGGCCTTACGGTCCTTACAGGCAAAGTGAACGTAAGGAAATGTACCGTAAGTATGCTGAAATACTTGTAACTCATGGCCATGCTTATTATGCGTTTGACACTCCTGAGGAGCTGGAAAAAATGCGTGAAGAAAATAAAACAGAAGAAAATCCATCGCCACAGTATGATCATCGCATCCGCAAAAAAATGCGGAACAGTTTAACACTTACAGATGCGGAAGTAAAAGACTTACTGGAAAAAAATACAAGGCATGTGATCCGCATCAAAATGCCGGAAAATGAACTGGTGAGTTTTACAGATATGATTCGTGGTGAGGTAAGTTTTCAAACAGAACTTGTAGATGACAAAGTGTTGCTGAAAGCAGACGGAATGCCTACCTATCATTTAGCAGTTGTGGTTGATGATTATTCAATGAAAATCACACATGCATTTCGTGGAGAGGAATGGTTGCCCAGTGCACCTGTGCATTTATTGTTATGGAAATATCTGGGATGGGAATCTTCTATGCCGAAATGGGCTCATCTTCCATTGATCCTTGGGCCAAGCGGAAAACTCAGTAAAAGGGATGGAGCGAAATATGGCTTCCCTGTTTTTGCTATGAACTGGACTGATCCCAAAACAAATGAATTAACAGAAGGCTTTAAAGAAAAAGGGTTCTTACCTAAAGCATTTATTAACCTGCTGGCTGTACTTGGCTGGAACGATGGAACAGAAAAAGAGCTGTACAGTATGGATGAACTGATTGCTGGCTTTGATATTAAACGTGTACACAGCGCAGGTGCTAAGTTTGATTATGAAAAAGCAAAGTGGTTCAATCATGAGTGGATTAAAAAATTAGATATCGAAAGTTTAAAGTTGAAAGTAAAAGAAGTTCTTTCAACAGATCAGATTGAAGTAAAGGACGACGCATTTTTGGAGAAAGTTATTGAACTGGTTAAAGACCGTTGCACATTATTGCCCGATTTTCTTCAGCATGCAGGTTTCTTCTTTAAAGAACCGGCTTCTTTAGACGTTGATGCAGTAAAACCGAAATGGAATGAAGAGAAAAAACTGTTTTTTGAAAACTTTATTACAAAACTGCATGCAATTGAGAATTGGGAACTGAGTGTAATTGAAACTGAATTTAAAAACCTGGCAACAGAAAAAAACATTAAACCCGGTGAACTGCAACTGCCTATGCGGATAATGCTCGTAGGAGGAAAATTCGGTCCGGCTGTATTTCAGATTGCTGAATTGATTGGCAAAGAAGAAACAATCAGCAGAGTTGAAAATGCATTGAAACATTTTTAACCCTGTTTCCTGATCAGTTCCATCAACTCAACAAAAGAAGTTGAACCAATTTGTTCAATCATCTTCACATCTGGTTCATCTAACTGAAACAGACCTTTTGTATTCAGGCTCACCTGTTCGGGTGTACGGATACCTGGAATAATGGTTGACACTTCCTTGTAGCTGAGAATATAACTCAATGCCAGTTGTGTTTTTGTGCAATTGTATTTACTGCATAATTTCCATACCTGTTCAGTTGCAGTTAATGTTGCATCGATGATTTCTTTTGTTAATCGGTTCTTGCGGTGATCGTTATCTGAAAAATGCACATGGGTATCAAACTTTCCTGTGAGTAATCCAAACTGTAAAGGCATTCTTGCAATAATACCATAACCCTTTCCGGCTGCAGTTTTTAGTACAGGCAATGCTTTTTGATTGATGATATTCAGCACCAGTTGAAATCCATTTCCAAGATTATTCTTCAGCAGAAAGTCCGCATCAGTGTCGGGTTCAAATGTGTTGAGTGATAAACCCCAGTAGCGAATCTTTCCCTGCTGCTGTAATTGCTGCATGGCTTCAATGCATTCTCCATTTTGCAAATGAATTAATCTTGCGGTATGCAACTGGTAAAAATCAATCACATCTCTGTTCAATCGCTTTAAGGAAGCTTCGCATGCGCTAAGAATATATTCCTTTGAGTAATCAACAGTAAACTGTTCATTTCTTGAAACATTTCCAACCTTGGTTGCAATCACAGCTTCTTTGTTGTTCCCAATTTCTTTGCCGATCATTTTTTCTGAATGACCTAATCCGTAAATATCTGCCGTATCAAAAAAATTAATACCGGCATCCAATGCAGCATGAATGGCTTTTGCCGAAACAGCATCGTCTGCATCACCCCAGCCAATGGCTGTTGTTCCAATCATGGCGCCACTACCAATGGCCCATGCTCCAAAACCAATTTCACTGACGGTTAAATCTGTATTCCCAAATTTTCTGTAGTTCATGCTGTAATTTACCACATAGCAATTATCTTAACTCCATGAATTTTTCCAAATCAACCTGGCCGTTAATTTTTTTATTGGCCGTTATCAAATTTGCATTGCCCTTCTTTCTGCAGCATCCTGTTTATGAATTGCACAGGGATGAGTTCCTGTATTTAGAACAGGGCCATCATTTGGCATGGGGCTATATGGAAGTGCCGCCCATGCTTTCCTGGTTATCATGGCTCACACATTTACTGGGCGATGGTTTCTTTTGGGTAAAATTCTGGCCATCTCTATTTGGTGCATTCACACTGGTTATTACATGCAGGATGGCTGTTGAAATGGGTGGTAAGCTGTTTGCTGTTTTAATTGCCGGACTGTGTATTATGTTCACAGCCTATCTGCGCTTACATTTTTTATTCCAGGCAAATTTTTTAGAAGTATTCTGGTGGAGCTTAAGCGCATATTTTATTATCCGTTATATCAACAGTAAACAAATCAGGTATCTCTACTGGATTGGTTTTGCATTTGGCTGCGGGTGGTTGAGTAAAAATTCTGTTTCATTCTTCATTATTGGATTTGCTGTGGCTTTATTAATTACACAATACCGTTCACTTTTTCTGAATAAACATTTATATGGTGCGGGATTGCTTGCATTCATTATTGCATTACCAAATCTTCTATGGCAATACAATCATAACTGGCCCTTGCTGCACCATATGGAAGAATTAAGGGAAACCCAATTGAAGTTTATAAATCCTGTTGACTTTTTAACAGGACAGGTGCTGATGTATTTTTCTGCTTTTTTTATATGGGTGATTGGGTTGATCTGGCTATTCACCAAACGGGGTAAGGAATACCGGATGCTTGCATGGATTTATCTTACTGTTATTCTTTTACTTGTGTTGTCAAGCGGAAAAAATTATTATTCATTGGGAGTTTATCCCATGTTGTTTGCGGCTGGAGCTGTGGCTTTGCAGCAATGGACAAGCAACAAGTTAAAATGGATCAGATGGGTTACTGCCGCACTGATATTATTTTTAACATGGGTGATTTTGCCAATAGCCATGCCCATTTGGGAGCCGGATAAATTAGCTGCTTTTTACAAAGAAGAAAAGATTGAAAATACCGGAGCATTGAAATGGGAAGATCAGCAGAATCATTCGTTGCCACAGGACTTTGCCGACTACCTGGGCTGGAAAGAAATCACGGCAAAAGCAGAAAAATTTTATCAGTCATTACCGGCTGCAGATAAAGACAGTACTATTATTTACTGCCGTCATTATGGATTAGCGGGAGCTTTAAAATATTATGGAATAGATCAGCAATTTAAAAACAAAGTCATCAGTGATAATGGCTCTTTCCTGCATTGGATACCTGATAACCTGAGTTTCAAACATCTCCTGTTTATTGGAAGAAGAATGCCGGATAAAGATGATGAAGTGTTTCAGCATTTCGAAAAAGTAACCATTATTGATTCGGTCACTTATAAACATTCACGACAGTTGGGAGATAAAGTAATCTTCTACGAAAAGGTTGACTCAGTTGGATCGAAACTGGCAGCAGATGGGTTGAAGCAAATGAAACTGCGTTTCAACCTATGATTCAATTTTGATCTTTATTTATGTTTATCAGCTTTGCAGAGCACAGTATTCTTTATTTTTACAATATAAGATTGCCGTATGAACAGACCCATCAGAGTTTTAGTTGCTAAAGTTGGATTAGATGGCCACGACCGTGGTGCCAAAGTAATTGCTACTGCATTGCGTGATGCAGGTATGGAAGTAATTTATACAGGACTTCGTCAAACACCTGAAATGGTTGTGAATGCTGCACTGCAGGAAGATGTTGATGCTATTGGTGTAAGTATTTTAAGTGGCGCACATATGACAGTGTTTCCAAAAATTCTTCAGTTGATGAAGGAAAAAGAAATGGATGATGTATTACTTACCGGCGGAGGAATTATTCCTGATGCAGATATTGTATCATTAAGCGAAATGGGAGTTGGTAAATTATTTCATCCCGGCGCCAATACACATGAGATAGCTGACTTCATTTCAGATTGGGTAAAGACCAATCGTAATTTTTAAGTTTCATTTTAAACTTATTTCAAATGGCTTTTCAAACATTGCTTACATCCCTTGAAGATGGAATTTTTACTATTACCATCAATCGCCCGGATAAACTTAATGCATTAAACAAAACAGTGATTGAAGAATTGTCGCAGGCTATTGATGAAGTATATAACAATACAAATGTCAGATGTGCAATTATAACAGGTTCTGGTCCAAAAGCATTTGTTGCAGGCGCTGACATTACCGAGTTTCTCACAATGGATGCCAGCGGTGGCGAAGCCCTTGCAAAGAAAGGGCAGGAGATGGTGTTTGATAAAATTGAACAGTCGCCTAAGCCAATTGTTGCAGCAGTAAATGGTTTTGCATTGGGTGGTGGATGTGAATTAGCAATGAGTTGTCATTTTCGTTTGGCCAGTGAAAATGCAAAATTTGGTCAGCCCGAAGTGAATTTAGGTTTGATTCCCGGTTATGGCGGTACACAGCGTTTAACGCAATTAGTTGGCAAAGGAAAAGCAATGGAGTTGATGATGACGGCAAATGTGATTGATGCAAAAGAAGCAAAGCAGCTTGGCTTGGTGAATCATGTAACTGATGCTGATACATTACTTGCACATACCAAAGAAATTCTGCAGGTAATAATGATGAAGGGGCCGAATGCTGTTGCAAGAATAATTGTAGCAGTAAATGCACATTTCGATAAGGCGCAGGATGGTTTTGAGGCTGAAGCAAAACTATTCGGTGATTGTTTTGGTACAGATGAAATGAAGGAAGGGGTAGGGGCTTTTTTAGATAAGAGGAAAGCGGATTTTAAAGGGAAATAAATCAACTATACAAGGGTCATTCAAGCCGCTACAGGATTTGTAAATGTTATCTACAACCATGTTTAGATTATGCTTAAACTATTAATGATTCTCTTTATTTTATCTGTTTTTGGCTGTGCTGACAAAAATACCAAGAAAAGCAAGTATGTAGAATTGCCTCCAACTTATAATTCGAACTCCAACAGCTTGCCATCATTTGACGAATTAAACGAAAAACATTTTTATCAAATTGAGGTAATACCCAATGCGACAAATTTGAATTCCAAATTCTATTGCATTACGAAACCTGGTTTCATTCCAATATACGGAGCAGGATACAAAATATATTTTGACCCAAAGCAGGTAATAATTTTTTGTGACAGCTTAATCGAGCTGCTGAATAAAAAAAATCTTGATAGCGAAGAGAATTATAAAATCAACTCCTTTCAAAAATTAAGAAAAAAAGCAATTGTGAGTTTTAAATATGCCGTAAAGTTTGACGAAAATTATTTGCTTGACTTATTACCTAATTGTCAATCTAATTTTTGGGATACTAAAACACAAACACCACCCACTGCTTTGTTAAAGAAAACGTACAAAACAATGTGTACTGTGAAAGGAATTGATTTCGATTTAATAACTGCTAAAGGGGACACAGTGAAATTGATAAATAATTTGGAAATGTGTATGAACTAAGGAATAGTAGCATGCCACTTTTAGTTTTATGCAAGTGGGCTGAACGGACTGACATTACCACCTCTACGAGAACAAAACCTTGCTCGGTACCGGCAGTATTACTTCTCAATCAACCTTTCATCAATCAAATAGGTTTCCACTTCGCTTAAAAAAGGAGATGCCTTTGTATCAACAAACTCAATTCTTATTCCGCTGATATACTGAGCGAGGAATGTAAGAATACGTTTGTGCCCAATTGTTGTAAGTTGAAATTCATTTACCTGCTCTGAGCCATTGATCAATGAAATTTTTAGTTTTTTTATCTGCTGACCTTTTTCAATTGGTTCTTTCAACACAATACAATTAATTTTTTCTTCCTGTTTAAATTTTACCCAGAAAACGCCCTGGTGATAATCTGGAAATGATTCTGCAGTTGTTGTTTTCCCATCAACCAGTTTATTATTCTGGTATACGATTTCTTTGTAATGAAGCTCGCCTCTTGCTGTTAATGAGAGATTATGTTGAAAGCTTTCGTCCCTTAGATTTTTAAAGCCAACTAATGCCGCAGAATCATTTGAATGAATCAACCCTCTTCTGTCGGGAGGAACATTCAGTAATAAATTTGCACCCCGTCCAACTGATTTTAAATACAACTCAAATAATTGTTCAGGCGTTTTCACTTTATCGTCTTCAGTTGAATGATAAAACCATCCCGGTCTGATGCTTACATCACATTCAGCCGGTATCCAGTGCGTGCCATCAATGTTGCCGGTGTTGAGTGTATCAGTTGACGGTGCTTCTTCACCTGGTGTAAAACCTTCAATGTTTAATGTGTTCCAGTTGGTAGTACCGGCAATACCTTTTTCATTCCCCACCCACCGAATATCCGGTCCCACATCACTGAAGATGACAGTATTTGGAGAAAGCTTACGTACCGTTTTTTTAAATCGTTTCCAGTCATACACCTGTTTCTTTCCATTCGGTCCTTCGCCATTGGCTCCATCCCACCACAGCTCAGTAATAGGACCGTAATTGCTAAAGAGTTCTTTCATCATGTTCACAAAAACAGTATTGTATTTTTCGGTTCCATAATCAGGATGGTTTCTGTCCCATGGTGAAATGTACACACCAAACTTCAACCCATATTCTTTGCAGGCACGTGACAATTCTTTCAGCACATCTCCCTTACCATTCTTCCATTTGCTTTCACGCACTGTATGTTTGGAATACTTACTCGGCCATAAACAAAAGCCATCATGATGTTTGGCCGTTATGATAATTCCTGTTGCACCTGCTGCTTTAGCAATGCGGCACCATTGGCGGCAATCCAGTTGTGTTGGATTAAAAATGTCTTCCGGTTCATCGCCATGGCCCCATTCTTTATCAGTAAAAGTATTAGGGCCGAAATGTGTAAAGAGATAATACTCAGAGATGTGCCAGGCAAGTTGCTGTTTTGTTGGAAGGGGTGGTTTTGATTGACCTTTACCAGCAAGGAACTGGGTTGAGAGGGCAAGTAGACAAAGTATGAGTTTCATCATATTAATTGATAACTCAAAATAGGAAATCAAACTCAGTTAACGCCTAACTTTGCGGCAATTTATAAAATTTCTAAAATCAAATAGTATGGAGTACAGGATTGAAAAAGATACCATGGGTGAAGTAAAAGTGCCTGTTAATGCTTATTACGGGGCGCAAACCCAGCGGAGCATCGACAATTTTAAAATTGCACAGGACATCAACCGGATGCCAAAGGAAATTATCCGGGCATTTGCTTACTTAAAGCATGCAGCTGCCATCACCAATAATGAAGCAGGTGTGTTGCCAAAAAAGAAGGCAGTGCTGATTGGCAAAGTATGTAAAGAAATTTTAGAAGGAAAACTGGATGATTATTTCCCACTGGTTGTTTGGCAGACAGGAAGCGGTACTCAAAGTAATATGAATGTGAATGAAGTGGTTGCATACCGTGGGCATGTGTTGAATGGAGGAAAATTAAGTGACTATGAAAAGTATCTTCACCCGAATGATGATGTAAACAAATCACAAAGCAGTAACGATACATTTCCAACTGCCATGCATATAGCAGCATATAAAATTATTGTAGAAACAACTATTCCGGGAATTGAAAAACTGCGGAATACATTAGATAAAAAAGCAAAGGCATTTAAGAAAGTAGTGAAGATTGGCCGTACACATTTTATGGATGCAACGCCGCTTACATTGGGGCAGGAGTTCAGTGGTTATGTTTCTCAGCTGGATCATGGACTGAAAGCAATCAAGAATACACTGGCTCATTTAAGTGAATTGGCATTGGGTGGTACAGCAGTTGGTACCGGTATCAACACGCCTCCCGGTTATGATGTGAATGTGGCAAAGCATATTGCGAAACTCACCAAACTTCCGTTTAAAACAGCTGATAATAAATTTGAAGCACTGGCAGCACATGATGCTATTGTTGAAGCTCATGGAGCATTGAAAACAGTAGCCGTAAGTTTAATGAAAATTGCCAATGATGTCCGTATGCTCAGCAGCGGGCCGAGAAGTGGTATTGGTGAAATTTTTATTCCTGACAATGAACCGGGATCTTCTATTATGCCGGGTAAAGTAAACCCAACTCAATGCGAAGCAGTTACTATGATTGCTGCACAGGTAATGGGGAATGATGTATCGATCAATATCGGCGGTTCACTGGGCCATTTTGAATTAAACGTATTTAAGCCTGTTATGATTTATAATTTTTTACACAGTGCAAGATTAATTGGTGATGGATGCGTAAGCTTTAATGATAAATGTGCAATAGGCATTGAACCAATTGAAGCAAATATCAGGAAGCATGTGGAAAATTCTTTGATGCTTGTTACAGCACTCAATACAAAAATTGGTTATTACAAAGCTGCTGAAATTGCACAGAAAGCACACAAGCAGGGAACTACGTTGAAAGAAATGGCAGTGAAGCTTGGTTATGTTACTCCCGAAGAGTTTGATGAATGGGTTATACCTGCAAAGATGGTTGGAAAGATGTGATTGTTTTCCGAT
>JBEBHT010000121.1:0-10601 GCA_040081135.1 Lacibacter sp.
TCCTGCTGACGGATACGCTGTTCAATCTGTGTTTTACGGGTGGAGTCCTTTGTTTCGGCAAGCAACAGGTAATCATAACGAAGCTCCCGGAAAAGTTGCCCTGTTTGCTGCATGGATGAATCTGTAGCCCACTGTTTTGTACGGTTTACTTCATTCAGCAATTTTCTTCCTTTGGAAAGTTCCATCAGCCATAACTGTTTTTGCAGATATTCTTCCCTGCCTGTTAATTTGTATTGCTGATAAAATGCATTAATTGCTTCATGATTCATACCCTCATCAATCAATGCATTATTCTGCAAACTGTTTACTGATGTACTTACCAGTTGATTAGTGTAATAATCATTCTCCACTGCCAGTTGATAATAATACAGGCTGCTGTCTGTATGCTGCAACTTCCATGATTTTGCCAAACCAAAGTATAAGGCCGTAACAGTATTATCAGGATAAAATGTGCTGCCACTAAATTGAAAATACTGCAAACCCTGTTTGAAATTTGAAAGACTGCTGTCTGCATTTTTTAACTGTAAAAACAAATTCCCTTTTTCAACAAATAATTTGGCTTTATCCCGTTGTCTTGTTTCAGGATAGTATTGCTGTAAAATCTTCTCTGCGTTCTGCAGTTTAAGAACCGCCTGCCCGAATTGTTTTTTATCTGCAAACAGTTTTGCTGAAAGCCCCAGAGTTGAAACAACCCAGCCGGCATCGAATTCAACAGCTTCAGGTGAACGGAAAAATTGCAGGGCTTTCTGATTATAAACAAATGCACTGTCTTTTATTCCTGCTTCATAAAACGCATCTGCTTTTACATTGTATAATAAACCTGTGCTGACTGTATTGAAAGAAATGTACTGCAATCCTTTGTTACAGTTGAGTTGCACTTCATCATATTTTTTCAGTGATAAAAAAGTAATGGCAAGGTTACTGTACAAAGAAGAAAGAAGCTCCTGTTTGTTCTGCCTTTCAGCTTGCTCAATAGCCATCTGCTGAATGGCAACTGCTTTATCATAATCACCAAGGCGGACGTAATTGTTGCCCAGGGGTTTTAGGATAAACTCTTCTGTTTCGTATGAACTGAGTTTGCTCTGTTGCTGATAATTCAATCCTGCTTCATACCAACGGGTGGAAGCAGGAATCTGTCCCTGCTGTAATAAATGATAAGCAATGTTGAGAATAAAATCGAGGTAAGCTGTTTGCTCCCTTTCATTGATTGGTTGCCGCCACAATGTTTTCAGCAATGAGTCAGCTTTGTTTGAAAAGTAAATTGCATGATCATCTGTCAGCTCAAATAATTTCTCCAGGTAAAGAGCAAGTGAATCTTTCTGCTGGTATTTATTCCGCCAGGTTTCTTTTTGAGGCGGCAGATCATCACCCGAAAAAAATAATGCAAATAAAACCGCACTGCTCAGCAGGAGCATGCATAAACGGAGAAAACGATATGATTTATTTATAAGCGCCAGGATGCATAAAAATAGAGATAAGTCCTGTCATTTCCTCCATAGTAAAACCTTGTGCCAATTTGCGGACCAAGACGAACCTTGCCAAACTGCACATCTGCAAAAGGAAGAAATTCTGTATTGGAGAAAGAAGTAGTTTTTGATTTCTTAACAGCAGTATAAGGAAAACCCTGCTGCCCGTTATAATTGGAGAGAATATAATCCCTTTTTATTTCCGTGTTGCCTGCAATATCTGCATCAATCCGTAAACCGACACCAACAGAAAAAAGATCATTGAGGTTATGGCGCACATGAATTGGTACAATACCTGCTCTTACAATTGTATTTCTTATTACTTGTGAGTAAGACCGGTAATCGTAATCCTTCTGGTCAATCCGTACAAGTCCGGGAGTTATTGTTGAGGAACTGGAAGAGTTGCTCACTGATTTAAAAAATAATTCAAACTGCAAATAAGGTCTATGTGGTGCCAGCCTTGCAATACCGCCGCCAATTGTAAGGCCATCATTTAATTTATTCTTTCCCAGGTTCATTTCGTAACCTGCCATTATTACCGGAGAAAATTGCCGTTTAAATTTACCTGTTGCAAAATTGGTAATTACAGGTTCGTTTTTATCAAAGTAAATAGCAGTGCGTCCTTTAAAGGGAAGATTATCTAATTTCTTTTTTGTCTTAACATCAAACTCAACAAAACCCTTAGTACTGTCTTTATCTTCCACACCCTGTTGATTGGTACCGGGCAGATAAATTCCATTGAATACAAAAGCAGAACTGTCGTTGGTTGTGATCAATTCCCAGCAACCTGTTCTGCCTGCAACACTGTCGCAGGGTAAACAGTAAGGTGACATATCTTTTATGCTGATTGTTTTTGGATCCATTGCTGAAGGCAGCGTAATATCTAACAGAATTTTTCTTGCCGGACCCTTTCCGTTATTCTGAAATCGTATTTTATAGGTGAGTGATTTACTTTTCTTTAATGTGCGGTAACTCAATCGTCCCTGTTTTAAATTCATTTTGTTGGGATCATGCGAAGTAACAATGGGAATATTGAGCTGATGCATATATACCTTGCCGCTGTCGGGCACAAACAAACCGGTAATAACAATCGTTGCATTTGTATCCTTGATCATACCCGGTGTAACATATAAATTGGCAAACATGAATTGTGATTGCTCCGACAAATTCTTTACATCAACTGCAAATACATTTTTGTAACCCTTCATAGTGTTTGCAAGAAATGCTTTGCTTTCTACTGCATTGAATTTCTTTTCCTCTTTTATATGCGAAGCAGGACTGCCGCTGCTGGTGAGCAGCATGTTGTCGAATGGCCGGATAGAAGCAATTGCATTTTTGTCATTTGAAAGAGCTGCCTCATTATACAAACGAAAGCCTGCCGTATCAAATGAATTTTCACCAAATTGTTTTTCGTTAATGAAGAGATATACTTTCCCGTTTACTGCCACATCATTTTTCCAGCCTGCCATTAAAACCATTGTATCACCCGGCTTTGCCATGCAGTTATACTTCAGTTCAAAACTTCCGTTTGCTTTAAAAAAATTCTGTTCGCCCGGAGAAGCAGAAGCCAGGTAGGCTTTATTCACCTGCTTCACCCCTACTTTGGTTGGTTTGCGGCCGGGCTTTTTCCCATCATCATAATTATTTACTGCATAGAGAATGGCTTCGTAATCACCCACCTTATCATAAATATGCTCGGGGTTTTCACTTGTACTGAAATGCCCATCACCAAAATCCCATAGATAGGTATAAAATGGTTTTGGAGCGCCGGGGATCTGCGTAAGCAAAGGAAGGTTGGCTTTGAATGAGACCTTATTTTCCTTTTGTGTTAGGTTCACAGAAGTATCCTGCTGTGCAAGTATTTGGTTACAACAGGACAATAGAATGATATAAATAAGTATTTTTTTCATGCCGTATATAAAGAAGATCAGCCCAAGCAATCAATTGTTACCCTTTAAAAATAGATTTTTTTTAGCATTGTACACGCTCTTATCCGCCTGCACCCTGTACGACAATTAAATTTCCTTATTTTTAAACCAAACTAAACCATTTGCACGCCGATCAGAAATATATTGACGCATTGATTGCTCATGACCAGCGGCTCATCAGTGAAATTTATCAGCGCTTTGCGCCCGGCATGAAAGCCTACCTCTTGTCCCGTGGCTGCAGTGAAGATGATGCGGGGGATGTGTTCCAGGAAGCATTGATTGATATTTATAAACTGTCAACTGATAAACAGTTTGTGCTCACCTGCCCGTTTGAAGCTTTTCTTTTATTGGTATGTAAACGGAAGTTTTTTAACAAAACGAAAAAAACTTCGCTGCAGGTGGTAACAAATGGAGAGGAAGATGCATATACTCATATACCGGGCGACGCCAATGCTTCAGCAGAAGAGCATGCCAACCAGCTGGGACGTGAAGAACTGGTAATGAGTATGCTTGATCAGATGGGTAATTGCAAAGAAGTTATTCTGAAGAGTTTACTGAAGAAGCCACAGGAAGAAATAGCCGAAGAAATGGGTATGACCTATGCTTATTTCAGGAAGCGGAAATCGAACTGTATGGGAGAACTGGCAGAGCTGGTACGTAACAATCCACAATTTAAATCTCTTGTACCATGAACTATACATTGGAAGATATTGAAGCTTATCTCAACAGAGAGATGGATGCTGTTCAAAAACAAGAGTTTGAACAACAGCTTGCAACAGACGCACAACTGCAGAAGCAGGTGGATGAGTTACGTTTTTTACAAACAACCATTGACAAACATTTGCAGGCAGAACAAACCCTGCCTGAACTGAAAAAAATCTTAGCCCCGCTTACTCAAACACATTTTCATAAAGCAGAACAGCAAAAAGGCGGAAAGGTAATTTCTATGAACCGTGTATTTGCAGCTATTGCATTGGCAGCTTCTGTTATTTTAATTTTCTTTTTATTCCTGCCCGGAGTTTCTGTTGACGGATATCCTGTTGATGATATGAGCGGCGCCATTACCCGTGGCAATGAAACTGAACTGGCAAAAGCTGCACAACTTTTCAATGATGAAAAATATGCTGAAGCTGTTAATGCATTTCAGCAGCTGAAGACAGCAAGCCCTGATGACGCAACCATCAATTATCATTTGGGAATCAGCCTGGAGAAGACAAAGAATTTCAGAGATGCATTGACTTTATTTGAGGCTCTTGCAAAAGGTGAATCTGTGTATAAAGAAGATGCAAATTTCTTTGCTGCACTATCAGCCTACAACCTACAGCAGAACGAAAAAGCAAAAGACTATGCAGCAGCGGTGAAGAAAGAGAGCAGGTATTATAAATATGCGAAAGCGGTGTTGAAGAAGATAAAATAACAGGCAACAATTTTTTTTGAGAAAATTCGGAGTCTTTACCTCTTTCATTTTAATCTCAGCATTAATTGCGGGTCTTTACGGCATTATACACGACCAGATTACCTATTCCATTTCACCAGAATATTTTACAAAATTCAAGTATAGACAATTTGGGCTTGACCCATCTTTGTTCGGCGGTCACAGACCAACTGTTGCAATCATTGGGTTTCTTGCTACATGGTGGACTGGTATTTTTATTGGTATTGGGCTCGGATTGACTACATTGATTTATGATGATTATAAACGAATGAGAGCAGCACTCGCAAAAGGAATTGGAGTTGTTCTTTCTATTGCAGTGTTAACTGGTATAACCGGTTATTTTTATGGAAGATTTCATTTAATTAAAACAGGCGTCAACTGGTGGTTACCTGAAGATTTAATTGACAGAAACAGTTTTATTACTGTCGGCTCGATTCATAACTTCAGTTATATTGGGGGGATCATTGGATTATTAGTTGGAATTGTTTTTTTAATTAAAACAAAAAGCAGTTCTACTCCTTTTTCAAAGAAAGAAACGAGTATTTAATTTCCGCAAGATAGAATCCCATATGACCATGCCCTGATGTATCAAAAAGACCTTTAACTATTACTTGGCTATTATTCAAACTGTCGCAGTCAATCATTTGCCTTGGATGGCCTTCAACCCAAATTTTTTGAAAATAAGTACCATTAAGTAAAAGAGAATCCGTCATATCTAATAAAAGGGAATCCACAAACCGTATTGAACTATTTTCAAAACCACACGTGTAAAAGCCATTTGTTTCAATATATTTTCCGTGATAACTTGATTTATTCATAACCAAATCCGCTAATTCAACGTGTAAAAAATTCTTTTCTTTTAATTCAGTGATTGAAGGAGATAATTTTTTTTGATAGGTACAGGATATGACCAGAAAAACAATACTTATAAATATGATGTTAAGTAGCCTCATTTCTTTATTTAAATCTACAAAGAGCTAACAACAGTTTCTTTTTGCTCCCCATTATTTTATGTTAAAAATCTCAAACGCATTTGAAACTGCCTGGTGAAAGATATTGGCATGCTTCTTCCCTTTTATAAAGTCAAAATTGGTAGTGATATTTTTTCTATTGGCATTATTGATCATCTCAAATAAACGTTTGGCATCCTCTTCCATTACTTTGCCTTCTTCACCAACTCCGATATAAATCTTTGTTTGTTGGTTATAGTTCTCATTCAGCAATGCAGGGTTCAATTTCAGCAACGATTCATTATCCCACCATAAACTCGGGCTCACAATTACATAGCTGTTAAACAACTGTGGCTTTTTGAAAAGAATTTCTGTTGCCAGTAATCCACCCAGCGATTGTCCGATCAGCATTTTTGAAGCAGTTGTTTTGTATTTCTTCTCAATAAACGGCTGCAGTTCTTTTTCAATGAAGCTGATAAATTTTGCAGACGAACCTGTTGTTGGAAAATCTTCTTTGTCTTTGCTGATAGTTGTTGGGAATGTAAAATCTCTTCTTCGGTCAACATTTGCAATACCAACAACAATCGATTTAGGTAAAATATTCACCCATGAAAATGTTGCAAACTGAACCAACCCCGCAACATGTATAAAATCTTCATCTGCCGAACCGTCAAGTAAATAAATGACAGGGTAAGAAGAATCAGCATGAAAACCTTCGGGCAAATAAATATTCAGTGTTCTTGTTTCCTTCAGTTCATTTGAATACAATTGTTTGATATTACCCAGTGGAAAAACTTTATCGGCAGGAAGTTTTGACGTCGGCTTTGTTTGTGCAACTACTGCAGTTGAGAAAAATAAGAAAAGGAAATAAAAAAGAAAACTCCGTTGATGCATAAATGGAAGACTTAAGATTAATAAAACCTGAAACAGCATATGTCATACGCTCTTCGGGACGTCAGACACTTAACCTAAATAAACATCCAGTAATCCATCGGGCAGTTCTACCACTACCTGTTTCTTTTTATGATTGATCGTTCGGATGGTTTCTTCATGCAGCGGTATCAATACTTCCTTGCCTTCAATTTCCAGTCTGCATAAAATCTGCAAAGGCTGTTCAATTACTTCCAGCACATTACCCAATTCTTTCTTGCCATCAATCATTAAATATCCTATCAATGAAATGGGAGCGGCTTTACCTGCATGCTTGTGAAAATCTTCTTCACGCAGCCATACTTTTTTTGGAGAAATGGTTTTGGCAGCTTCCTTCGTTGTAATGCCATCAACCGTTAAATATACTTCCGCTTCATTCTTGATCTTGGTTGCTTTGATGAAGTATGGAAGAAATTTATCTTTCCCTTCTTCAATGAACATCACTTCGAGGCCTTTCAATGAAGTCTTTTTCCCAAGATTATGTTTTAGCACCACTTCTCCGTTTAATCCGAATGTGCCTACAATTTGTCCGATGCTGAAGTATTGTTCCATTGTGCAAATATAGGACAGAGCGGCCCCCTCCAACTCCCCCCGAAGGGGAGCTTTCCACACACAGCCCTAAGCCCCCTTCCGACTTCCCCCAAAGGAGAAAGCCATCAAAGCACAGCCCATGCCATTAAAAAACTATGATATTATTAATCTCATTAAAATATGACGGACATATTGAAAATGTTGAAATGCTTTATTACAAAAGATGAATAGGAAAATAAAGTTTGGCCTCCCTCTCCTTCGGAGAGGGAACGAGGGTGAGGCCGTATGAGGTCAAAAAAAATCCCCCGAATAATCGAGGGATCTTTTATCAAGAGTAATATTTAATTTATTCTCCTTGAGCTGGCGCTTCACCTTCGGGTTTCCTTGGTGTTGGCGTGTAAGGCCGGCGTTGGTAGTTACCACCACTGCGACTTTGAAAACGGCTACGGCGTGCTTCATCTCTTTTCTTAGCTTCAGCAGCTTCGTGCTCAACATGCCATGCCTGGAATTTCTCCATAGCAGCAGCCTGATCGAACAAACCGAGAGTTACACCACGTAACAAATGTTTCAGGTACAATACACCCTTGGTAGAAAGGATTTTGCGAACTGTGTCAGTTGGCTGAGCTCCTTTGGTTAACCATTCCAGTGCTTTCTGACGATCGATCTGGATCACAGCAGGCTCTGTAACAGGATTGTAAGTACCAATTTTCTGAATGAATTTTCCATCTCTTGGGGCTCTTGCGTCGGCCACTACGATGAAATAGAAGGGTCTCTTCTTAGACCCGTGTCTTTGCAGTCGGATTTTAACTGGCATCGTAAATTAAAATTTAAATGCGTGAATAATTAGGTTATCTTAAATAAGGACTGCAAAAATAATGGCTGAGCACCAAACTTCCAACGCAAAAAATATTAAATTTTATTTACGGCCCAAACCGGGCATCATACGGCCCCCCATGGGCATTTTATTCATTGTACTCATCATTTGCTTCATTTGCTCAAACTGTTTCATGAAAGCATTCACTTCTGCAATATCCTTACCACAGCCCTTTGCAATGCGTTTACGGCGGCTCTGGTCAATCAAATCAGGATTACTTCTTTCTTGGGGCGTCATAGAACCAATGATTGCTTCTACCCCTTTGAACGAATCATCACTGATATCAACATCTTTCATCGCCTTGCCCATTCCGGGTATCATGCCCATCAGATCTTTCAGGTTTCCCATTTTTTTGATCTGTTCCAGTTGTTTCCTGAAATCTTCAAAATCAAACTGGTTCTTGCGGATTTTCTTTTCTAATTTCTTTGCTTCCTCTTCATCATACTGCGCCTGTGCCTTCTCCACCAATGAAGTAATATCACCCATGCCAAGGATACGCTGAGCCATACGCTCAGGGTAAAACACATCCAGGGTTTCCATTTTTTCGCCACTGCTTACAAACTTGATGGGTTTGTTTACGGTGTATTTGATGGAAAGTGCCGCACCACCTCTTGTATCACCATCCAATTTCGTTAACACAACACCGGTGAAATTCAGGCGATCATTGAATGATTTAGCCGTATTCACCGCATCCTGTCCCGTCATACTGTCCACTACAAACAAAATCTCGTTTGGATTAACGGCGGCTTTAATGTCGGCAACTTCCTTCATCAGCACTTCATCAATCGCTAAACGGCCGGCAGTATCGATAATGACTACATTTTTATTTTTTGCTTTAGCTTCTTTGATGGCATTCTTCACAATGTCAACTGCATCATTGTTTTCCCGCTCACTGTAAATATCCACACCAATCTGTCCGGCCAACACAGTTAACTGATCAATCGCTGCCGGGCGATAGATATCTGCTGCCACCAGTAAAGGCGATTTCCCTTTCTGTGTTTTGAGATAATTGGCCAGCTTACCGCTGAAGGTTGTTTTACCACTACCCTGCAACCCAGCGATCAGAATCACTGCCGGTGCACCTTTAATGTCGAGTTCACTTTCTGAACCACCCATCAACTCCGTCAGTTCATCCTGCACAATTTTCACCATCTGCTGACCGGGATTCACTGCCAGCAACACTTTTGCACCCATTGCCTTGTCTTTTACCGTATCGGTAAACTCCTTGGCAATTTTATAGTTCACATCCGCATCAACCAATGCACGACGGATATCCTTAACCGTTGCGGCAATGTTGAGTTCGGTAATGCGGCCTTCACCCTTAATATTTTTAAACGCACTCTCTAAACGCTCTGATAAATTTTGAAACATATTCCACTTTATTTCGGGTTGCAAATGTACACCCCTATCCCCTAAAGGGGGACAAATACAATGAAAAACTTTATGGTACGTGCTTTTGTGCAAATGTCAACTTTTGTTGCGTCGCACACTTTAGGCATTTGTATTCTTACCGGCTTTTTCTTTGCGCCTTTGTGCCTCTGCGGCCAATCTTCTACCTTTGCCCCCTCAAAAAAGCTTCACCGCATGTTCAACAATAAGAAAGTAGTCGTGGTTTTACCGGCTTATAACGCTGCAAAAACCTTAGAGATCACCTATAATGAAATCCCATTTGATATTGTGGATGAAGTGGTACTGGTTGATGATGCCAGTAAAGATGAAACTGTACAAAAAGCAAAAGAACTGGGCATCAAACATATTGTAAGCCACGAAAATAACAAAGGTTACGGCGGCAACCAGAAAAGCTGTTACAAAAAAGCCCTGGATCTTGGTGGCGATATTGTGATTATGCTGCACCCCGATTATCAATATACACCACAGCTGATCCATGCAATGGTGAGTATTATCGGCAACAATGTTTACCCGGTAGTATTCGGCAGCCGTATTTTAGGGAACGGTGCATTGAAAGGTGGCATGCCGATTTATAAATATATTGCCAATCGTTTTTTAACTCTCTCTCAGAATTTATTGCTCAATCAAAAATTATCAGAATACCATACCGGCTACCGTGCATTCAGCAAAGAGGTATTAAACAGTATAAACTTTGAAGCCTGTAATGATGACTTTGTATTTGACAATGAAATGGCTGCACAGATTTTTTATAAAGGGTTTGAAATTGGCGAAGTAACCTGTCCCACCAAATATTTTGAAGAAGCCAGCAGCATCAACTTCAGCCGCAGCATGAAATATGGATTGGGCTGTTTGCAGGTTTCACTGGTTTACCGACTGTGCAAATGGGGGTTGATGAAGAGTAAGCTGTATTAATGCTTTGCTTTTTCATTTTGTGTGATTACTTTAGAGCTGCTAAATGAAACAACTGCTCTCCATATTTTTTATCAGCATCTTCTTTCTTTCTCAATATGGAAAGATGCTTGCCTATATGGAATGCCGCATTACAGCAGCCATAGAATCAAAAACAGATTGCGATTG
>JBEBHT010000519.1:0-2361 GCA_040081135.1 Lacibacter sp.
AATAAATGCTGAAATAATTCAACGTAACCTCTCAGCTTATTATGCAGGATTAATTGCCAGCAATATTGAAAACCGTAAAATAGCAGCGGATAAAATCTTTCCGCCAAAAGTTACAGTCGAAAAAATAAAAACAGATGCAGGAGATATTGAAACGTTCAGCGGAAGTATTTATATGCTCGATTATATGCAGCAGAAACCAATCACGCTCTATTGCATTGTTCATTTAAAATCCTGCTCAGAAAAAAACAGGACTTTTCTGTTTCATGAAATTTCGTCAAAACCTTTAACGGATAGTGTTTGGCAAAGTCTGAATCAGTTAAATAAAGAGTTTATCTGTAACCAGAATTAATGATAAAGAAAGTATTTCTTATTTCCCATTCTGCTTTCCACCCAGCATGGGCACAAACGAGAATGCATCAAACTCCTCCTCGCTGTAAGAACCATCAGCCAGTTTGGTTAAGCGCTTCATGCGTTGTGCATCGCCTTCATCTACAGGGATCACCATCTTTCCTCCTGCTTTCATTTGCTCAATCAATTTGGGCGGAACAAAAGGAGCAGCTGCTGTAATGATCACTTTATCAAATGGTGCATACGTTGGCAGCCCTTCAAATCCATCACCAAAGAAAAATTTAATGTTGTGATATTTTTTTAAAAAAGGAAACGCAACTTTGTTGAAGTCGTATAATTTTTTCTGCCGTTCAATAGTGTACACCTGTGCACTCATTTCTGCCAGTACACATGCCTGGTAAGCACTGCCGGTACCAATCTCCAGTACTTTATCGTAAGGCTTTATATCCAGAAGCTGTGTTTGGTATGCAACGGTGTAAGGTTGAGAAATGGTTTGCCCTTCGTCAATCGGGAAGGCACGGTCTTCATATGCAATTTCATCAAAGGCTGTATCTAAAAAATAATGACGGGGAAGTGTATTTATAGCTTCCAGCACCCTTTCATCTGTAATGCCTTTGCTGCGCAGTAAATCAACTAACTTTTTACGCAGTCCTTTGTGGCGGTAACTATCTTCAAATCGTCTCATAAGCAGGTGCAAAATAAGAAAGCCGCTTTGATAAAATATCAAAACGGCTTAAATTAAAATTTTTAACCAGCTTTCTCTCATTCCTGGTATACCCTTGCATATGTTTTCCTGTAACTTGAATTTTGCCAACTAAGAAAAATGAAAAAGAAAAATGCCCCGCCTCGATAATTTGCAACGTCAAAAAGTAAATCACCCTCTCCATTCAATGTCATTCTTGTTTGTTTAACGTCAATTGCCCCCGCTAAGAAAGGAATCAAAATGAATCCCACATTTTTATTTTTCAGATACAGATAACCATCCGCTTCGAGTCGTACTTTTATGATTCTTGTTCTAACAATGTTTTCGTTCTTAATATAATTTATCTGTAACCTTTTTTTGTTTAATATCTCAAGTTTAAATTTCTTTGTGCTTAATGTATCAAAGGCAGCTGTATCCTTAATTAACTTTCTATCAATTTCATTAAAAAAATCATTGTAAGCCCAGAAGACATTTGATTTTACGCTATCGCTTTCTTTATCCCTTACTTGATAGATTCCATTTAAAGATTTAATCACTTGCTCTGAAAGAGGATTTGGATTTTTCAACCCATCTTTAAATGTTACGCAACCTTGCAAAAGCAACCCTGATATAATAGAAAATACAAACCAAAAGAAATCTCTTCTCATTTCCTTATAAAATATAGAACTACTTACTTCAACTTCATATCCTTTATAATTCCATCAATCCTGTCATTCAACTGCTGATGCACAGCATCAAAGTTTTCTGCTTTATCAAGTTTGGTATGAACACTGAAGTAGAATTTGATCTTCGGTTCTGTACCGCTTGGTCTTGCTGAAATTTTACTTCCATCAGCCAGTATAAACTGCAGCACATTTGATTTAGGTAAGTTGATGGTCCACTCTTCGCCGGTCTGTATGTTCTTGCCTTTCTGTAATTGATAATCGAGCAACTGCACCACTGCTGAACCATTAATAGAAGTTGGCGTATTGGTTCTGTAACCTTCCATCATTGCAGCAATTTCTGACTGACCATTCATTCCTTTCTTGGTAATGGAAATAAGGTTCTCTTTGTAAAAACCATACTGTACATACAGATCAATCATCTTCTGGTACAAACTTCTTCCTTTGTTCTTTTCATAAGCTGCCATTTCGCATAACAGGGCAACAGCACTGATGGCATCTTTATCACGGATCTTGCTGCCGATCATCAAGCCATAACTTTCTTCACCGCCAACAATATAATTTTCTTTGCCTTCTTTTTCTTTAATGAGTTCAGCAATCCATTTAAAACCGGTAAGCACATTGTAACAGTTAATACCAATCACTTTT
>JBEBHT010000520.1:0-2339 GCA_040081135.1 Lacibacter sp.
TATTTCTTCATCACTGAAAGAGGGGCCGAGATAGGCACCTTTCATTGCATCCATTTCAGCAACAGGCAATCTTTCTTTTTCAAAGTAGATATGATGTGTTGCCAATGCTGCACCAACGGCGCCACCTGCATCGCCGCTTGCCGGTTGAATAAAAAGTTCATCAAACAATTTTTCATTCTGCAGTTTGCCATTGGCAACGCAGTTCAATGCCACACCTCCTGATAAACAAATATTTTTACAGCCAGTTAATTCTTTTGCATGCTTTGCAAGTTTCAATACAATTTCTTCTGTTACCTGCTGAATGGCCAGTCCTAAGTTGCAGTGCTGCTGTTGCAAATCATCTTCCGGATTCCGTCTTGCAAAACCAAATATCTCTTTGAATGCATCATCTTTTACCATCCGCAGGCCAACCGAATAGTTAAAATAATTCTGATCGAGAAATACAGAACCATCTTCAAAAATAGTTACCAGGTTGTTTTTAATTTTACTGACGAACTCAATTGTTTGTGCAGATGTTGGATCACCATAAGGCGCCAGCCCCATCAATTTATATTCACCGCTGTTTACTTTAAAGCCGAGATAATAAGTGAAGGCAGAGTACAGCAACCCCAAAGAATGTGGAAAATTCAACTGCTTTAGTATTTCAATATTTTTACCGCTGCCTTTGCAGATGGTTGTTGTTGCCCATTCACCAACCCCATCAATAGTGAGGATGGCTGCTTCTTCAAATGGCGATGGATAAAAAGCAGATGCTGCATGACTGAGATGATGCTCTGGGAACAGCAGTTTCAGTTTCTTCTTATCATATTCCTGAATCTTTTTTAATTCATCCCTGATGATTTTTTTCAGAAATAATTTTTCATTGAGCCATACAGGCATCGCCATCATAAAAGAGGCAATTCCTTTTGGTGCAAATGCATAATAGGTTTCAAGTAAACGCTCAAACTTCAGCAAAGGTTTGTCGTAAAAGACAACAGTTTCGAGATCATCAATGGAAACATTGGCTTTCTTTAAGCAATAAGCAACAGCTTTTGATGGGAAACCGGAATCGTGTTTCTTACGGGTGAAGCGTTCTTCCTGAGCAGCGGCAATAATCTCTCCGTCTTTAATGACGGCAGCGGCTGAATCATGGTAGAAGGCTGAAATGCCCAGAATGTACATAAGTGCAAAATAAATATTTTTGTTTAAAACAAAACTGATTTTAGTTAGCAGGAATAAGTGGCTGTTTTTTCTTAACCGGGTTATTGATAATAAGCCTTAGTTCATCAGTCAGCAGATTGGCCACTTGCACAGCTCCTTTTTTGTTGAAATGAATAAAATCGTAGAAATAGAGAGTGTTTTTTGGCATCAGTTTCGATAAATCAATAACTGCTGCCTGGTTTTGAAATGAACGCACAACATTGTTATACTCTTCCAATACCTGTTCCTGCAACAGGTTATTTTTGATATTGCCACCAACTGGATAATATTTTGTATCCATTTTGATCCCTGTGGCGGAATCAATATAGGGACCGAACAAAGATGGCTGAGTTAATAAGATAGGCTGTATTCCGTTTGTTTTGCAAAGCGTAATGATCTCCTGCAATCTTGTTTGATAACCGGTGAGATAAGTTTTCTGATGTTCCAGTTGTTGCTGAATATAAGAAGCTGACAGTGTTGTATCAGGTAATGTTTTAAAATCAACCTCCTTATGAATCAAGCCTTTTTTATAAGCTAAGCGGACAGAGTAAAACTGGAAAACAGTTGAACCGATTTCTGTTTTAAGAAGAACAGATTTTAAAAACTGGTTCACAGAAGTAAAGTGAACTCTGTTATCATTCATCAAATCGAAGCTTTCAGGTTTTTCTGTTTCCACATCGTTGACACCTGTCAACAGCAGTATATATTTCGGTTTCAGTTTCAGCACATACTCTTTCAGTAAATGCAGATGACCGAAAGTTGAATGACCATCAATCCCGGCATTGTTGATCCATAAATTGGAAATAGAATCTTTCAATGCCTCTCCCAGCAGAAATGGCCAGGTAGTGCTGTCGCTTAAAAACCGGCATTCAGTTGTACTGCCGCCAATGGTAATGATTGAATTGAGTTTGGAAATGCTGTCTGTCGGCTCCGGTCCCCGAAAACCCAATGAATTTCTGGAATAATAAATTTCCTTGTCTAATTGTGAGATCCATTTATTTTCAAAAACTGCTTTCTGATTAGCAGGCAAAACAAGTTTCCCCTGTTTGGTATAGGTTGCAAAGGGATTATAAATCCGCAAAACAATTTCGCAGAGCAGAAGCGCCACAACACAGCCAAACAAAAATGCTTTGAGATTTTTTCTCATAGAATGAAGTTAT
>JBEBHT010000122.1:0-10494 GCA_040081135.1 Lacibacter sp.
CTTTCGGCAACCTATTCTTACCTGCAGGATTACGAAAGTGCACTTCAATATCTTTTGCCGTCAGTAGCTTATTTTGAAAAAACAAATAATGATGCCCGGTTAAGTCTTGTATATGATAACCTTGCTGTGATATACAGAGAAACAAAGCAATATAATAAAGCATTGGAGTATCATCAAAAGGCGTTAGCTATTGCCAGGAAGTCCGGTAACAGTTATGATATTGCAAATGTGTTATCTAATTTAGGTAATGCTTACAGCAGTTTAAAGAAATATGATACAGCCATTGCTGTAATGCAGGAATCGTTACTGATTGCTGAAAAAGAAAATTATGATAACATCGTTTCAAATGTTACAAGTAATATTGGTTCTGTTTTTATAAAGCAGGGCAGGTACGATAGTCTAACGTATTATTGTACTAAAGCGTTACGTTTGGCAGAAAAACTAGGTGACAGCCTGACGATGGTGAATAATATATATGGATTGGCACTGAATTCTTTTTATAATCGGGATTTTAAGAAGAGTGAAGAATTGGCGAATACGGGGTTTGCTATTGCCCAAAAAAGAAACTATGCAGAACCTTCACAACTTTTTGCTGATATTTTATCTGAGTTAGCACTGGTTAAAGGGGATTTAAAAAAACATGATTACTATAACCGGTTAAGTATTGAATTGTCTGAGAAGTTTTTTAATGAAAAAATGCAAAAAAACGTACAGCTCCTTGATAAAAAATATGAAACAGAAAAGAAAGAGAAGCAATTGATACAACAGCAGGCAATCATCACAAAGAAGAATACATTGAACTATATTTTAATTGGCAGTGCTGCCACTTTACTTATAATCTCATTACTTTCTTACCGCAACTACAGGCAAAAACAAAAACTGCAGGAACAAAAAATTGCAGAACTGGAAAAAGAAAAATTATTATCCGCCACGCAATCACTTTTAAAAGGCCAGGAAGATGAACGAAGCCGTATGGCAAAAGATTTACACGATGGGCTCGGTGGTTTACTCAGTGGTGTTAAACTTCAATTAGGAGCTATGAAAGGAAATTTAATTTTATCAGAAGAACATGGCAGAACATTCAATCATGCGCTGTCTAAATTAGATGAATCCATCAGTGAAATGCGCCGGGTGGCACACAACATGATGCCTGAAGCGTTAATGAAATTAGGCTTGCAACAGGCATTGCAGGATTATTGTGATGGACTATCTGAATCGCAGCCATTTAAAATAAACGGTGAATTTTATGGACTCGAACAAAGGCTGGAACCCAGTACCGAAGTTGTAGTGTACCGTATTGTACAGGAGTTGCTGAATAATGCAGTAAAACATTCCGGTGCCACAGTCATCCTGGCACAGGTAATGCGGAATGATAATAATCTTTCTATTACCGTAGAGGATAATGGCAAAGGCTTTAACAAGGAAACTGTACAGCAGGGTGCAGGGTTGAAAAATATCCGTTCCCGGGTGGATTATCTGAAAGGGCAACTGGATATTAAGACAACAGAGGGTAAAGGAACTTCTGTACATATTGACTGCATAATAGATAATAATGGATAAGATAAAAGTATTGATAGTGGATGACCACCCGATGGTATTGGAAGGAATGAGTTCAATGCTGGCGCAAATTAAGGTTGTGGAAATTGCAGGGATTGCTCCCAACGCATATGAGGCATTACAGCAAATAAAAGCAACTGCACCTGATATTGTGATTACCGATATTAATATGCCCGAGATCAGCGGAATAGAACTGGCATTAAAAATCAAAAAAGAATTCCCAAACGTGAAAATAATTGCGATGAGTACGTTTAAAGAGCGAAGCTATATTTCACAAATGATACAGAACGGAGCAGCCGGTTATTTGGTAAAGAGTGCTTCAAAGGAAGAAATAGAGGAAGCTATTCTGAGTGTATATGAAGGGAAACTTTATATGAGTCTTGATATCAGCGTTTCTCTGGCTGGCAAAGAGAATTTAAATACCATACCGGTTCTCAGCAGCAGGGAGAAAGAAGTGCTGCAATTAATAGCTGATGGATTTACCAATCCGCAAATGGCAGAAAAACTATTTATCAGTTTACATACTGTTGACAGCCATCGGAAAAACCTGCTTACAAAATTTGGAGTAAACAATACTGCCAACTTAATTAAACTGGCTGCGAAATATAATTTGGTTTAAGTTATTTCCTGTTTTTCTCTGATTTAAATTTCTTTTTTCAATAACGACTTGTATTTATTTGCAGAATACCTGATAATTAAACAGGTAAGTAAATTCTCTGTTCATCAATAGCTGGAAAGTAAAAAAAAGAAGCGGTGCATAACACACCGCTTCAAAGGTATTTTTCAAAAGAGACCAACTATTGTTTTATAAATGGGATGGTTTGTATGGTTTTATCTTTTTTCAGTAACCTGATGAAATAGCTTCCCTGCTTGAGATAACTGATATTGTATTGCAGCTGGAAGTTAACCGGCAATTGAGCCACCAGTTTTCCATCAACACCCAGTATCTGTATTTCTTTCAGCTCGGCTGCATTTACATTCGATAACTGAATAAACGATGCAGCAGGGTTGGGATACAGTTTCACTTCTTTGAGTTTTGCAAAGTTCACTTTTGCAGTACTGCTGTAGCTGTATTTGCCATCATTATCAACCTGCCTGATTCGGTAATACAGGAGAGAACCTGCCGGTGATACATCTGTGTATTTGTACAGTTGCCTGTTGCCGGTATTCGTTGCCGTTACTTCTCCCAGTTTTATAAATGATAAACCATTAGTACTTACTTCCACTTCAAAATGTGAAACATTGTTTTCATTATCTGTTACCCAGGTAAGCTGTGCATCTTTGCCAGCCGGTACTGCTGTAAAGGATATAAATTTCAGCGGAAGGGCCGTTGCAGTTCCACCACTTGTTACGGAGAATGGTGAGAACGTTGTGTAGCCTGTCTGTAACCTGCTGTACCTTCCCGGTAAAGTATCCGTTGCTGCCGCAGCAATATCGCCCAGTTGCCAGAGTGTTGTGTAATGCGATACCCTGCTAGTGTTCCTGTTAAACACAGATAATTCATCAGGTGCAAACCAGAACAGCTCAACACTTGCATTGCTTCCACCCGGTGTTTGCTCATCAATGAACCAGGTACGTTTTACATTGCCAGTTAACAGTGTATCGCCTGTAATTCCATTGAGCAGTACATAAGGAACAACACGTACACTGAAATTATCCTGCGTACCGGTATTGTTGATCTTTGCAAAATTTGAATTGTATAATGCCGTACCAACAGGGAATATATTCTGTGCATTGTTATTCACCAGTTTCAGTTTACCTGTACCATTAGTGATAATAAAATGCGCTGTATCGAAATTGAGAACAGTTCCGTTAATGGTTAAATCATAATCGCCTAACATAATCTTACCACCAATCCAGCCCGGCAATTGCGATGGAACTCCCTGTTTCATATCCAGGTCACCACTTACTGTTAGACTGCTCTTCATTTTTGCTACAGTTGAAAAATGCAGTGTATCATTGTTGTTGAGCAAATCAAACTCTATTGGTGTACAGTTTACAATTTGTGTTATAACATCACCTTCTGTTACTGTAAACAGCATTTTTCTGCTCAACGATGTGCTTGCGCCTGATGCCAGTGTAAACTGAATGCTGTCAATTGCAGTAAGAATTCCATTTTCATCCAGTATCATAAATCTTGCCCAGGCAGTTCCCTGCTGCGGACCATTGTTTTTAATGCTCCAGTTCACAGTTACACTGTCGCCGCTGCTGAATCCATTTGGATTAAAGCTGATGGCACCTGCAAAACTTCTTGACATATCCGGTGCATCACCAACAATCATGGCACGGGTTGCTTCATTGTTATCTTCTCTTTCTTCATCAATTGTATTGGCAGGATCAACAACGATCTTCATGATCTTGACACCTGATATAATGGATGAATAGGTTACTGTTGCTGCAACCGTGGTATCTCTTCCGGGCAGTATCGCATTGATCGGCACATCAGCACCAAGCTGTATATCATCAACCAGGAAGCGCATAACATTGGCTGTTGAAACTTTGCCGCCGGTATTTTTTACTGTACCAACAATGGTTACTGTTTGTGCGATATTCGGATTGAGACTGCTTGGATTGATGTATTGTGATAATACTTCCAGGTCGGCCTTGCTGTCTATAACACGGATGTGGAAATTGCCTTCATTGTTGGCTTCATTATTTTCACAAATCGAATTGGCAGTATCGGCAATTACTTTTACAACATAATCTCCTACAGCAGTGAACGTATGCGTAAAGGAACCATGTGATGCAAATATTTCACCTGCTTTTACATTGTTGATTGTATCTGCTGCCAGCCAGTTACCATTGAGTGTGAAGCGAACCGTTACTTTGGTTACATCTCTTTCCCCGATATTCCTTACTGCAGGATAGAACTGTTTGCTTATGTTCACTTTTACGATAGCCGGGTTCGATGCTGAACCAACTTCACCGGATAACTGGTAAGGCGCAAGGTCTGATCCCAGTTTTATTTGCCGGTTGTTATTTGTTTCAGTTGATTCTGTTACCTGACTATTGATATCTGCAACTGCTTCAACGATTACTCCGCAATCACTATCTGCATTTGTTACAATGAATGCATCAGACATTACTGTTACTGAACCATTTTCATTTAGCAACGGTATAGTTTTTAATGCACCCAGCTGCACACCATTCACATTAAACCTTACATCAAAACTTCCCGTGCGCCGTCCTGTGTTTTTTACTGTTGCTGTAAACCGCACACTGCTGCCAATGTTTAATGCTGTGGTAGAAGGGACAAGTTTTGTAATGGTTAAATCTGATTCAGGAACCACTACAGTAAACAGGGCTTCATTATTTGTTTCACTGGTTTCTGTTACAGTTCCATCTGCATCGGTAATTACTTTAATGAAATGTGCACCTGCTGTCATGGTTGGATCACTGTAACTGATTGCTGATGTACTGCCAGCTCCAAGCGAACTGAAGCTGCTTGTTTTAATCAGTGTGAAAGAACCTCCGGGTATGGAGTCATACACTCTTACAACATGTGCTCCTGCATTTACACACTTTATATTTGCATTGTTGAAACTGAATGCTGTAAAGCCGGTTTGTGTAAAGCTCTGTATCGTTAAATCCGGTTGATTAGGTTGAGGCTGAATTGTTGTTGAACCTGAAGCCGACATCTGGATATGATTGCCATGATATAGTGAACTGGGGATCTGTGTATACTCAACATACACATAAGTAAGCTCGGCTGAAATCACAACCGGAGTTGTTGATGTTAACGGTATGTTCACTGGAACAGTTACTTCATTGCCGGGCCCGTGTGAATAATCTGCACTTGGGTAAGTTGCTATCAATACTCCATCCTGGAATACTTTCAGCGTGTCTTTAATGATTTCATCAAAGGCATTCCAGAAATTAGCCAGGTTTCTTTCCCTGTATTTTAATTTGATATTAACTGTGCTGCTGCTACCCACAACATGACTGCAAGGGTTACTGCTTGTTGATGCAAATATTCCTCCCTGTGAAGGTGGTGGTGTGCATGTATTTGGTGCCGGACATGGCAATGGTATACTGTTAGTGAGTAAACTGCTTGTAAAGGTAAAGTCTGTTACACTTACTGTATAAGTGAACGTGCCGCCACATGTTACACCTGTCAACAGATAGCTGAAGTCGCCATTTGAATTGGTGGTGGTAGTAATGAGTTGTGTACCTGTGTTAATAGTTACTTCGGCTCCGGCAACTTTTGTTGAAGTGCCTGTTCCATAATAAACTGCATTACCTGTGATCAATACTTTTACCTGCGGACATACCTGTATGCTTGCATTGGTTGTTACAGTAATACCGCCGGGTAAATTTGGTGAGCCGACAACAATTGGTCTGATTGCATAGTTGTTGAGCACATTAATATCGCCTAATGTATTGCTGCTGTCTATCCATACTTTAATCGGGAAGAAGCCTTCAGCTGCAAAATTCAATGTACGACTGATTGTTGCATTTGAGAAAGCAGCAACTGATGGTATTACATCACTGCCAATGAGAATAGTATCTCTATAATATTTCACCGGAACATTGGTTGCAGGAAGTGCGGTTGTGTTTGTCACTTTTGCAAACACAGTAAATGTTTCGCCTGGAACAGGATTTGATTTGCTGAATGTAATATCATTTGCAAAAATCCTGAGATCGATTTGCTGATCGGTAATAACCGGGCCGCTTACATAATTTGTATTTGTGCCTGTTGCAGTGTTTCCGTTATCATCTACTGCAGCGAATTTGTAACCCGCTGTATTTGTATTGTTGAGATGAGAATAGGTATATGTATAAACCACACCTGTAACATAGTCGGTACTGCTGCCTTCTTTTGTCATTGTGAATGTTCCTTCATTCAGATCAACAAAATCCTGGTCGCCGGTTAAGTCAATACTTACTGAAGGGAAGCCTGCCTGTGGTGCCCTGTTATTAGATGACTTGTATAAAATCTTATACGTGTAGTTACCTGTTTGTCCTGCAGCAGGGTTTACTCCTGTTGTTCCATTGTATGGAGTTACAGATGCAAACTGCAATACTGGTGGCGCACCGGGGTTGTAACCATTGCCTGATAAAGCGGTTGTTACAAAACCTACACCTGCTGTGGAGGACTCTATTTTTAATTGCGCATTGTAAGCAGTTACCGCAGTTGGTGTAAATAAAACGTAAATGGTAAGGTTGCCATTTGCAGGTATTACACTGCCGGCAGTAAAGCTGGGTACAAATGCTGCATTGGTGCTGGTTACATTACTCAGGGTAACCGGAACATTGCCTGTATTCTGTATTGTAAAAGCAGCATTGTAAGAACTGTTCACTTGTATATTGCCATAGTTGTAACCTGCAGCCGGACTGATTGTCCATGATGCAACCTGTGTAATACCTGAACCAAGTAATCTAACATTGTAATTTCCGGACGATGTTTGCAGTTGCAATGATTCATTATAATCAGCAACAGCTGTTGGTGTAAAGCTTACCTGCAATGTATGTGTCTGACCTGCAGGGATTGTAATAACACCGGTTGCATTGGTTGTAAACGGAGCATTCACAACTGCAGCATTAATTGTTTGACTGGCATTACTGTTATTGGTAATGATCAAATTCTTTGTACTGGTTGTATTAACAGGAACATTGCCATAAACAAGTGTATCTGTTGATACAGCCATCAGGTCAGTAAAGAAGGACGCAACGTTTGTTAAACTCCAGCGGCCTTCCTGGTTCTTTGTACGGACAAATAAGTTATGCTGACCATTACTTAAGCCTGTTGTGTTTACAACTATTGCCAGGTTGTTAATGTCAGTTGCTGCTGTAACAGCAATAGGCGTTGCATTGCCGAAGCCGGGATCTGTGTCAAGGAAATATTCTGCTGCAATAATGTTTTGTGCAGCGGTGGGAGCCGGTCCGTAAGCCGGGTCATTATCAACAAGAAAATCTTTTACAATAGTTAAACTCCATCTACCTTCCGCACTTTTTGTACGGATATATATACGGTGCGTACCGATACTCAGTCCATTAGTGTTGGCAGCAACAGCAATATTATTGATATCAGTTGCCGGAGTAACAGTTATCACTGTGCCATTACCAAAACCGGGATCTGTATCAATAAAATATTCGGCTGCAATAATATTTTGTGCAACAGCAGGAGCCGGTCCATAAGCCGGGTCATTATCAACAATAAAATCTTTTACATTGGTTAAACTCCATCTTCCTTCCGCATTTTTTGTACGGATATACATACGATGCGTACCGATGGATAATCCATTTGTGTTTGCAGCTATAGCAATATTATTAATATCAGTTGCAGGAGTAACAGTAATGGCTGTTGCGTTGCCAAAGCCGGGATCAGTATCAATAAAATATTCTGCTGCAATAATATTCAGTGCAGCAATAGGTGCAGCAGGGTAGGATGGATCATTATCAACAATAAAGTTTTTTATATTGGTTAAACTCCAGCGACCTTCATTGTTTTTTGCACGGATATAAATCCGATGCGTACCAATGGACAATCCATTCGTATTTGCTGTAACAGTTAAATTGCTGATATCAGTTGATGGTGTAATGGCGATCGCTGTTCCTGCACCAAAACCTGGATCTGTATCGAGATAATACTCCATGGCAATAATATTCTGTGCTGCAGCAGAGGAAGGGGGATAGACATAATCGAAGTCAACAATAAAATCTTTTACATTGGTCAAGCTCCATCTGCCTTCAATGCTTTTTGTGCGGATATATAAACGGTGTACCCCATTTGATAAGCCTGCTGTATTAACAGTTACAGCTACATTATTTAAATCTAAACCCGGAGTTACTGTAATGGCAGTTGCATTGCCAAAACCGGGATCTGTGTCAATGAAATATTCTGCTGCAATGATGTTTTGTGCAGCTGCCGGTGATGAACCATAAACCGGATCAGAATCATACAGGAAAACTTTCATGCCGGCTAAACTCCACCTGCCTTCCGCACTTCTTGTACGTAAATACAAACGGTGCACACCATTACTTAAACCATTTACATTAATAACTGCTGCAAGATTGTTGATATCAACAGCGGCGGTTACAGTAACGGGCGTTGCATTTCCAGCCCCCGGATCATTATCAATAAAATATTCTGCTGCCACAATATTTTGCGGAGCAGCTGGTGCAGTTGGATAGGCTGGGTCTTGTGCAAACAGAGATGTGCTGCAGACAAAACATATCAATATGAAGAGAAAAGATTTCATTGTTATTTTTTTAACAGTACGCAACATCTTGCAGCAAAGCCATGCATGCAATTTTTCACTCTGTATGTATTGCTGAGTAACGGTATGCAGCACAAGTGAGTGACACCCGTCTGAATAAATCATCCGGGCAGGCAACTAAGCCGACAGTTGAACGACTGCCGGTTGAAACAAATCAATTATTATTTTTTGTACTCACTGTTATATTCATAGTAGCAGTTCCTGCAGGAATAGAAGCCGGTACTGTTAATCCATAAATAGTTGGAATATTCGGAATCCCTGAAAGTTTATAAGGATCTGTTGCGCCAAAAGCGCCACAATCAGGACTGATAACTGCACCGATTGTAAGGCCTGCTCCAATAGCTGGTGATGTACCCGCTTTTAAGCGCCATTGACCATCTGTGCTGTTACCTGTTAAGCCCTGGAAGATTGCTGCATCAGTTTGGTTGTTGATATTGCCGTTTGTTCCAACATAAGTTGTGAAACCTGCAGGTGCACCAATCGCTAAATTGTTTTTAATGGTAACATTCAGTACAGTGAAAGTAGTGTTGTTAATAATATTGTTTGCAAAATAACCGCCGTGAATAGAAATATTGCTGCGAAATACATTATTTCGAACCAGGTTATTTACATTATTTGCATTTGACATTTCTAATGACCCTGCAAAAATATTATTTGTAATTTCCCAGTTTTGTATAACAAAAGAAACTGAGCCTAAAGTACTGACCACATAACATTTATTTATTTTCCATCCTTCCATTATTGTATTGGGAACTACACCATTATAGGTGATTATTCCTGTTAAGTTACAACGGGTAATAGTAATATTATCTGCTGCAGAGCCAGTGAGACCAAGCGCCATATAGAAATTATCTAATCCCATTATTACCGACCCGGAAGCTGTAGAATCGTAAACTATATAACCGCCGCCAAAATTGGAGCTGTTAGTATTGGCCTGTAAACCGGTATTACTGTTTGCTCCGCTTAAAAAATAGCCGGTACCAATAATGACTAATCGTTTGTTTAAAGTAAATCCGGCATAGTTAATATTGCTTCCTTCAACATATAACGTATCATCATTTACTACTGAAGCATTTGCCAAAGCGGCCACTACAGTTGAGAAATTTGCATTTACCCCCGGGGTATTATTAATGCGCCACACTTTAGCCTGTGTTTGTAAAGAGAGGAAAAGTGCTGAAAGAACAAAAAGGAGAGTTGAAATCTTTTTCATAAAAATAGTTTACAGTTATTAATGGCTGTAAAGGTGCAATTAAGCAGGAGACCTGTCAATCCCTAAAAAGGGGGAGATTTAAAAAAAAATTACTACCACTAAGTGGGTAGTTACCATGATTTTATTAATGGGTTCTGTGTGGCTTTGCACCTGAAGTTTCCCGTAGATGTTAAGGGCAAAATATTTTTGTGATGGATTTTATAAACCTCAAAGTATTAGAAACAATGATTGACTGAGTTGAAAAGTGTACTGAGATGCCTTTAGTTGTCTCGCTGCATACAAAGTCACCTAAACGTATAATGAGATAGTTATGAAGAAAGGCATCAGGTTTCTTATTTAAGAAACGTTTCATTTAATTAATGCTTTGACTATAATCTGGAGAACAGGTAAAACGCTAATGGCGACAACCAAAGTAATACACGCTCAGATTATTGTTTAATAGAAGTTGTAAGCGGTGTAAATGAGCCACTTGCTTTATATTCCATCATTCTGTACCAGTACTGTCTC
>JBEBHT010000521.1:0-2336 GCA_040081135.1 Lacibacter sp.
TAATGCAGGTACACAGGTATTAAATGCATGGACACCTACAAATAAAAACACAAGCATTCCACGTGCAGCTACCTCAGATCCGAATCAAAATTCACGCCCCTCTACCCGTTTTCTTGAAGATGGCTCATTTTTGCGTCTGAAAAATATAATGTTGTCTTATAATGTTCCTGATCAATCATTGAAATCGATAACAAAAGGAGTTGTAAGCAGCTTGCGAATTTATGTTTCAGCTCAAAATATTCTCACATTTACAAAATACACCGGCTACGATCCTGAAGTTGGTAACAGAACTCCAAACTCATCATTAACAAACGGTATTGACTTTGCTGTTTACCCATTACCAAAATCTTATGCGGTGGGTATTCAGGCGAATTTTTAAGATTTTTTTTTAGTAGAATATCATGAAACAAAATATTAAAATATAAGATTATGAAGCAAAATATTAATAGACTGATTATTTCGGGTATACTGATATCTTTTGGTATAGTTGCCTGTGTAAGTAAACTGGATGTGCTGGATAAAAACAATCCTACACAGGAAAGTTATTTTAAAACTGCCGCAGAACTCAGGAATGGCGTAAACGCTGTTTATTCCAGCATGCGTTCAGCTCAGCTAGTTGGCAGAGAATGGTTTTTCATGCACGATATGAGAGGTGGGGAATGTGCATCAGGTGGCGCCCAGTTAGAAGCACCGAGAGCAGAATTATTAACTCAGCCATCACCCTCACCATCTAACTCTGTAATGTCAGATGTGTGGACAGGTTCTTATCGAATGATTAACCGGGCAAATCTGGTTATTTCTAAAGCACCGGGGGTAACAGACAATGTAGCCCAAAGGGATGTGTTGGTAGGCGAAGCTAAATTTTTAAGGGCATGGGCATATTTTGAACTGGTAGTACACTGGGGCAATGTTCCGCTTTATACAGAACCACTTACAACTGCAGATGGGTATAAAGCGAAGTCACCAAGTGCTGATATTTATACCTTGATTATTGCCGATTTAACTGAAGCAGCTCAAAAATTACCTGCAACAACACCAAGCCAAAAGGGAAGACCTACACAGAGTGCTGCAAATGCTTTGTTAGGAAGAGTACAAATGCAGAAGGGTGATTACGGAGCAGCAAAAACTGCACTTTTGAAAGTGTACGGTAAGTATAGTCTTGTACCTAATTTCTTAGATAATTTTGATGGAGATGTAACTGAAGGAACAAATAAACTTACTTCAGGACATGAATTTAATGCAGAATCTATTTTTGAAGTAGCTTTTGTTGATAAGGGAGATGATAACTTTAACTGGGGTTATAATGGTGAAGGTTCTACAAATCCTTTGAGTACTGTACGAAATCAGGAGTATGGGAAAGTTTGGGGAAATGTAATTCCATCTAACAGTTTACTGAATGAATTTGAAGCAGGAGACCCAAGGTATAAATTTACCATTTTTGAACCCGGTGATTTTATCTTAACAAAAGGAGGTACAGTACCTGGTCAGGCACTTGTAGCAGGTGATCTCAACGTGGCAGCAAGTACAAGAAATGGCATAACACTTAAAAGAATATTTCGTAAATATTCAATTTATGACTGGTCTGATGGTGGATTTCACCCTGGTGGAGTAAACCAAAGAGTTATTCGTTATGCCGATGTTTTGCTGATGCTTGCTGAGTGCGAAGCAGAGGTTGGAACCCCCTTACAGGCGGCAATTTATATCAATGAAGTTCGTGCACGCCCAAGTGTAAATATGCCTCCGGTTGTACTGACTACAAAAAATCAGGCGTTGGCAGCAGTAATGCATGAAAGAGCTGTTGAATTGTGTGCTGAAGAGGGTAATAATTTGGATATTCTAAGATGGAGAAAGAAAGGATATTTCCCTTCTATTAAAGCAGATCCAAAACCAACACAGGTTGAATTCTTACCGATCCCTGCAAGTGAAATGGCAGCAAACCCGTTAATAAAGTAAAAAGGTAATAGCATTTTTCCTGAATAGAGGCTATTTATTTAGCCTCTATTTTTTTGTCGGCTATGTTTCTTGCGTCTGTACAAAGACCTTCAATGAATATTTTATTTTTAGATATAACTTGCAATCAGTATGAAAAGAATATGGAGAGGTTGTAGTTTGTTTGTTTTTATTACGGCAATAGTTTTTTTGAATTCCTGTGTTCAAAATCAAACAAAAAAAATGTTTACAAGACTGAATGCGGATGAATCAGGCATTCAGTTTCAAAACGATATTCACGACAGCGACACTACTCATTCATTTATAAACGAATTTGGGTATATGGGCGGTGGAGTTGGGATAGGCGATTTTAATAACGATGGGTTAAAAGATATTTTCTTTTCAGG
>JBEBHT010000522.1:0-2333 GCA_040081135.1 Lacibacter sp.
GGCGATGACGAGTATTGTAAACCCTGAACGGACAGTTGACGATAAAGGAAAAATAAAAGTGGAAGCAGAAGATAACGCACATATTTTACTGGAACATGATAAAGGAGTAATCAGCCATGTAATGTGTGGCTTTAATTATTTTGATCCGCATGGGCATGATGCAAAAGGACAATCCTTAGATTCTATTCAGATTTATGGGGACTATGGAAATATGCGTTTGATTGGCTACGATTGGGAAACAAGTGGAGTAATGCTCGATACATCATGGACAGACCCGCCAAAGATGTATGCAACAGAAAGCGAAGGGTACGAATGGCAGGAAGGAGCAAGAGTAACCGGGGAAAGCATTGTAAAGGGAATTGAACCAAGGATCAATGTTGAACATGCATTGCATGTGCTGGAGATCATTGAAGCTGCAACAAAATCTTCGGCAACCGGAATGAAAATAAAATTACAGTCAACCTTTAAATGGCCAATGGTTTAAGCAATGAATAAATTTCTTTCATCATCGTCTATTGGGCAAAATGCCGGGCTTGCATTAGTAAGATTCGTAGTTGGTTTTTTTATGATCTATCATGGCTGGGAAATCTTCAATGAAACAAAAATGAATGAATACCTGCAATGGGATCAATTTAAATTATCATCTGCCGGAAAGCTCATGGTTTATGCAGGGAAGCTTGCAGAACTTATTGCAGGAGTATTACTCTTCCTGGGTTTGCTCACAAGAGTGGCATCTGTTCTTATAGTTGGAACGATGGGTTACATTGCTTTTTTTGTTGGCCATGGGAGAATATGGTATGAAGATCAGCATCCATTTTTATTTGTTCTGCTGGGTATTGTATTTCTGTTTGCAGGTGGTGGAAGATGGAGTGCAGATCATTACGTATTTAAGAAAAAATCATTGTACAGATAATGCCGGATACTTCACAGGTACATATCAACACAAGTGGAAAGGAAGTCAACACATTTGATGCAATTGTGATTGGCAGCGGTATCAGTGGTGGCTGGGCTGCAAAAGAATTGTGTGAAAAAGGGATGAAGACGTTGGTTTTGGAGCGTGGAAGAAATGTAGATCATATCAAAGATTATCCAACAGCTAATTTATCCAGATGGGAACTGCCACACCGTGGATGGATCACTAACGAAACAAAAAAGAACAATCCATATATCAGTAAGGCTGCCGGTTACAGCGAAGACACAGAACATTTTTTTATAAAGGATGCAGATCATCCTTACGTGCAGGAAAAACCGTTTGAATGGATTCGTGGCTATCAGGTTGGTGGGAAATCATTAACATGGGGAAGGGCATGTGCAAGGTGGAGTGAATTTGATTTTACTGCACCGAAACGTTATGGATACGGCGAATCATTTCCCATTGGATACAATGATATTAAAGACTGGTACAGTCATGTAGAAAAATTTATTGGAGTTTGCGGAAGTTATGATGGTATTCCTTCCATGCCAGATGGTGAATTTTTAACTGCTTATGAATTGAATGCAGTGGAAAAGCATATGCAGAAAGTGTTGAAGAAAAAATTCAACCGTCATTATGTTTCAGGAAGATGGGCACATATTACTGATCCCAAACAAATTCATTATGACCAGGGCCGTGTGCAATGCATGAACAGGAATTTATGTATGCGTGGCTGTCCGTTAGGAGGTTATTTCAGTTCCAACTCATCTACATTACCATGGGCAATGAAGACAGGCAATCTTACCATCAGGCCGCATTCAGTTGTTCATTCCATTATTTATGATGAACAGAAACAAAAAGCAATTGGTGTAAGAGTGATAGATGCCAATACAAAAGAAGCAACAGAGTTTTTTGCAAAGATCATTTTTGTAAACGCATCAGCATTAAATACAAATCTCATCTTACTGTATTCTACCTCAAATCGTTTCCCGAATGGTTTAGGAAATGACAGCGGATTGATGGGGAAATACATTTGTTTCCATAATTACCGTGGAAGTATGAATGGTGATATCGATGGATACACAGATAAATATTACAAAGTATCCAAACCTGCAGAATGTATTGTTGCCAATTTCAGAAATGTAGAAAAGAAAGATGCTGATTTCGAAGGTGGATATGTTATCTATTCAGGTGCGTATAGGGAAAAGCTGAGCGATAAAAATATCAAACACTTGCTTGGCGCTGAATTTAAAGAAGCCATCAGTGAGCCGGGCACATGGGGAGTGTACATGTATATGCAGGGTGAAACAATTGCAAAGGAAAGTAATCATGTGCGGTTGAGTAAGGAGGAGAAAGATCAGTGGGGAATTCCTTTACTGGTTACTTCAGTTGGTTATGATGAGAATGATGATAAGATGGT
>JBEBHT010000123.1:0-10477 GCA_040081135.1 Lacibacter sp.
CAATATCCGTTTACTGATGAAGGAGAAGTTTGTCTGCAGTTTTTTATGCTGGCCAATGGGCGTATTTCTTTTCCTGTATTGATTACAGTATTTTTTGGAGCTCTGACTATGCCCGAGTATTACCGCTCTTTTAGAACAGCTTACAGAAAAGGGAAGCTTGCAGCAGATTTGCAAAATATGGATTGGTTCTCAATCATGGAATTACCTTTATGTGTGGTACAGGAACAAATCAACGGCAAGTCACCGGTAAAACAACAACATCATGATTAAATCATTTCAATATGCACTGCAGGGACTTTTGTCAGCAATAAGAAGCGAAGCAAATCTGCGTTTTCATATTGCAGCTGCAGTTATAGTTATTGCATTAGGTTTCTGGCTGCAAATAAGAACAGTTGAATGGTGCATTGTTGTTCTGTGTATTGGTGCTGTATTTGGATTTGAATTGGTCAACACATCCATTGAGCAGCTCTGCAATCATGTAACAGCAGAGGAACATCCTTCCATTAAGAAGATCAAAGACATTTCAGCTGCGGCCGTGCTTCTTGTCAGTTTTGCAAGTGCAGTTGTAGGGCTGCTGATTTTTTTACCTAAACTCATTGATAAATTTTAATTCATGAAGCGAATTCTTTTATACTCTGTTTCATTTACAATTCTGCTTTATATCTTCCGTGTATTTTATACTGGAAGCCTTATGTTCTTTTTTATTCCCTGGAATTTGTTTTTAGCATGGCTGCCCTTGCTGTTCAGCAGTTTGTTGAAAGACTCGAAGCTGAATTTCAAAAACGGAATTCTTTTTTGTATGTGGCTTTTATTCTTTCCTAATTCACCTTATCTCATAACTGATCTGTTTCATCTTGAACAGAGAGAAGGTATTCCGATGTATTTTGATCTGGTGCTTCTGTTTACAGCTGCATGGAATGGCATGCTGATGGGGTTACTTTCTCTAAAGAATATTGAAGACAAACTGTTGCAGATTATTTCAACAGGGAAGGTAAAAATGATATCAGCCTTTTGTTTTTTTCTCTGTGGCTTTGGAATTTATCTCGGCCGTTTTGAACGCTACAACAGCTGGAATATCATCACACAACCTTTTGATCTGGCCAAAGACATTGTTGTACGGTTTGTACAGCCATGGGCATACCCAAGAACATGGGCAGTAACTGTTTTATTTGCTGTGCTGTTGTTGCTGATCTATGAAACACTCAAAAAAATGCCTGCTCATTTCGGTGAGCAGGCATCTGTAAATGAGTATCATCAAATTTAAAAATCAAGTCCTAGAGAAACATGCAGAATTGGTTTTTCATTAAAGAAACCACTCATGGGCCAGCCTGCATCGAAGCGTACAAAATAACCAAGTAATGTACTTCTTGCACCAAAGCCATAGCTGCCCAAGAATGGACCAAGACCAGGAGCCTTTACAACCACAGTAAGCGGACTTCCAGGCTCGCTGTAAGTTATTTCAGGGCGCCCGATCTTACTGTATTTACCATTCCAAGCTGTACCAAAATCAAAGAACTGTACAAGCTGGAAGTTTCTTAAGAATGCATTGTTAATCGGTCTGTTGAAAAACGTTGTAAAAGGCGGCAACCGGAATTCACTGTTAATCACCATTGCATTGTTACCGTTGGCTGAGTTTTGCAAATAACCTCGCATAGTCACAGCCAATGTTTCATATACATAGGTCTGATCATTTGCTGGGCGGTTATTTGTATTGAAATAACGTTCTTTTGTTACGCCATTACGGGTTTTTTCATTTTGTCCCAGCATGAGCCATCCGTCAGTACCACCTAAGTAATAGATAAATTTATTATTACCCCATGAAACATCAGCAGCACCTCTTACAGCCCAGATAAAGTTGCGGTAGATTCTTAAATAATGTCTTGCATCAAAACCAAAGTTGAAGGTAAAATCGCCTCCTGCATCTCTTCCGGTACCGGTATAATTTCCACCTAACCTGTTATATGCCTCAATCCATCCCTTCGCCCTGAATCCATTCCAGATATTGGTAACAGGATTGATGGTATTATCATGAACAAATTCAATCCGTCCAATAGCATAATTTTCATCTAATCTTTCCTGCTCAAGCGAACCAGGTGCCAGGTCATCGCTCTTAATGTTGAATACAGTTCGGCGGACTCCTCCTGTTAAACGGAGACTTTGCACCTCATTGAAAGGGTAAGCAATATTTGCCTGGTAAATATGTACAAGTTCTGTAGCACTGAATCCATTTTGGAAACCGACGCTGGCTCCGGAACGGTAATAAGCAAGGCCCCAATCAATGCGTTTTCTTAAATTATCAAAGCGCAAATAAATTTCATTGTCCTGTAAATTATAATTCATACGGAATGCGCCGGTGAATTTATAGTCTTCCATAAATTCAAATGCTGCAACTCTGGTCATAGCATTCACAGAGTTTGAGTTGCTGAGATTAACAGGTCCGGAAGCGTTGGTATAAGGCCGCAGACGGTTGATCATGAAAACATTGTTCGAAGCAAGATTGGTTGTAAGATTATCAACAAAGTATTTTTTCTTGTAAGGAAATACACGCATACGGTTCAGTACATCTTCACGGTTCAGTACTTTTGCACCCATCAGTTTTTCACCAACCTTTGCTGAGTCCTGTTTAAACTCCGTTTCAAAGAAATCAGTTGGCTTGGTTTCTGATTTTACGCTATCCTGTATATCGGTACGCTGCTGTGTATCTTCTCCAATAATTTTATCAAGCCTTGTATTCCGTTTAATGTATTCTGTTGGTCTTGCATTTACATTTCGTTTACGCAATCCGTTTTCATCAACCTTTAATTTATACAGAAATTTAAATTCACCCTGGCGGTTTACTTCTGTTACCTGTCCGTTATCACCTGCAATGCGTGTTTCCAGTACACTGCTTTGGTAATTTGTTAAGGGGAATGTATAAGAACTGTCGTCTGTTACACGGAATGTGTAAGAAGAATCAGGTTCAGACTTATTCCATGCTTTCAATGTAGAATCGAGTTCCTTGTATTCAGGATTCCGCAATAATTCATCACCTATTTTATAAATTGTATCAAGTCCTGCAGCTTTGGTGCTGAAGAAACCTGCCCATCGGTTGCCAATACCATTTTCATCACTGATGAAGGTAAAGTGATTGGTATTGTATTGCGATGGATAGCGGGCGTCGCCGTATTTAATATTGCTCAGCTGTGATACCTGTTTAAATTCAGATTTATTCCAGTTGTCAATCAGGAAAACATTGTAACGGTTGCGTGGTAAAACTGTATCGCCGGTTATTGCATTGGCTGATGGACGGTTACTTGAAAAGATGATTCCTGTTTTGCTGGGGAAAGCTACAAAGCTCGCATCCAGATCATCATACACATCATTGGTAATCTGTTCAAGTTTTTGATTATCGATCTTATAAACATACACATCGCTCTGTCCGCCTTTTACAGCACTCATCACTATAGTATTCGGATCAAGCATGTATTGCATATCATTTACCTGTTCAAATGGAAGTTCAACGTTCTTCACCGTTTTTATACGACGGAAGGCATCATAAACACTCAGCAGTACTTTTCCTTTTTCTGAAACAACCATAGCAATACGTGTTCCTTTCGGATCCCATGCCAGCAACGGATAATTAGGATTTGGTTTTTCTTCCAGGTTACGTACACCGCTTTTCCAAAGTACTTTTTCTGAAATAAAATTTTCATTCAGGATTACTCTTGTTTGTCCTTTCCTGTATTCAACAACAGCATAAGTAAAACTTTTTGGATTGGGATTTGCCTGGAAACGGAAGTAATCATTCTTGCCGATTTCTTTTGGAACAGTTAAACGTCCTGTTGGCACATTACGTCTTGCACGGATATCTTTATAATATTTATCCCGTTGATACACCATGAAATCTTTCAGTACATCTTTCAGCTTTTTCTTGGCAATGGTGTTGGTTGCACGGTTAATATTTTTATAAATACGGCTGAGATATAACATGTATGTTACATTTTCACGCCGGTACTTTTCTTCAATATAATACCAGAAAGCATGACCGGCTAAATCGGGCTGCTCATAAGCAAACTGGTAAAAACTTTTATAGCTGAAACCGATCATTGCACTTTTCAGCTCATTGTCAAGTTTGGTACTCCAGTTTTCACCTGCATAAGCAATATAACCATCCACCATCCATTTTGGCAAATCGAGTAAAGCCTGGTTCTGGGCAAATTCGCCGAGGTCATCACCAAACAACATGGTTTCAACCAATACTTTGGCAATACCCTGCCTTATCTGGCGACGAAGATCATTGTGATCGCCATTATAATAAACAACCATTTTGTTATTTACCAGCTTGGTTAATCCACCAGCATTGGGATAATCGAGACCAATACCAATATTTGATTGCTTGAAATCATTGAAGTTATTGTAGAGGACAATATTCAAACGGCGCTGTATGCCAAACTCAGTGAATTCTTCAAGAGATGGTAATTCTTCTTCAGCAACCTGTGTTGCAAACTTAGCCAGCTCAAGACCGTTTTGTGTATAATGAACATTGAAATTGGGGCTTTGGTAAAAACTCCATTTAAACTTAGTGTACTGTACCCTGTTTTTTCCGTACTCCACCATATTAACCTGTGCATTGGCTGAATTACACATGGCGAAAAGAATAAATAATGCTGCTGCGGCAAGTCTTACAAAACCCATCTGTTGAATTCGCATATTTTCGTGTTATATTATTGTAAGTTAACGGAGTTTAACCGTTAACTAAAAGTACAAAATTCAAGTCATGTTCACTGTTAAAGCTTTCACCTTCAGCCCTATTCAGGAAAATACCTATCTGCTCTATAACGAAAAAGGGAAGGCTCTCATTATAGATCCGGGATGTTATTTTGAAGAAGAACGGGAGATGCTGAGCTCATTTCTTCAACAAAACAATCTGGAACTGCAATTGTTGCTGAATACACACTGCCACCTTGATCATGTTTTTGGCAATAAATGGATTCATGAAACCTTTGGTTTGCTGCTTCATATTCATCAAAAAGAGAAACAGGTGCTGGATTTTGCCCCAGCCAGCGGTTTGATGTGGAATATGCCCTTCGATAATTACAATGCAGACCTGACGTATATCAAAGAAGGAGAGGAGATTTTACTGGATGATGACAGACTGAAAATTTTATTTGCACCCGGTCATTCACCCGGCCATGTTTGTTTTTATTGTAAAGAACAGGGTTTTGTAATTGGGGGCGATGTATTATTCCGTCAAAGCATTGGTCGAACTGATTTGCCCGGCGGAAGCCATGAAACACTCATTCAAAGTATCAAAACTCAACTCTTTACTTTGCCCGATGAAACCATTGTTTACAGCGGACACGGACCGGCTACAACAATTGGATATGAAAAAAAGCACAATCCTTTTTTAGCTGACTGATATAAACCGGCCAACAAACGGAAGCTTTTGCAATTCTTTCTTTTCTACCCTTGATACAAAATAGGTAAAGCCTGCAAGTAAGATGCTTCCCGTTACAATGCTGAACCAAAGCGGTGAATAGAGCCATGTTACTAAACGATGTGTGAGAACAATCAACGAAACCAGCACCAGGTAGGCAATCATTTTCTTTTTAGCGTAAGGAACAGGATAATATTTCTGTCCCAGTACATAACTTATGATCATCATAAACAGGTAGCAGCTAAAGGTTGCAATAGCGGCACCCCAGTAATGGAATTTCGGAATCAGTAGAATGTTCAGCCCAATCGTAATCAATGCCCCCGCAATGGTTATGGCAGCCCCCATTAAATTTCTGTTGGTGAGTTTATACCAGATGCTGAGATTATAGTAAATACCAAGGAAAATATTGCCCAAAGCCAGCAGCAGAACCACATTCATTCCTTCGCCCCAGGCTCTTGATTTCAACGTTATGATCCATTTCAACACATCTAAGTAAAGACCAATGAACAGGAACATAAAGCAGCAGGCAATTACAAAAAACTTCATAATGCGGGCATAAGTTCGTTGTGCATTTTCCTCTTTTGCATTGTTGAAAAAGAAAGGCTCGGCGGCCATACGGAAAGCCTGAATCATAATGGTGATAAGCACCGCAATACGGTAGATATTGGCAAAAACACCCAGTTCATGTTTAGCCTGTTCCTTCGGTAAATCAACCACATGCTGATATACCAGGCGGCTGAGCATATCATTAATCATACCACCTAAACCCACAATGATCAACGGATAGCTGTACTTCATGACTTCTTTCCAAAGCTTGCTGTCAAACCTGAAATGGAGTCCTTTCCATTCTTTCCAAAGCAAAAGAAATGTAAACAGACTGCCACATAGATTACCAATGAGGTAATAGCCAATCCCTATTTTTTCGCTATAAAATGTGGCGATAAAACCATCTGGATTATTTCTTGTATAAGCGGGTAAAAACCCCAAAAACAAAAACACAATGCTGATATTCACAACAATGCCTGCCACTCTTACAAACGCATATTTCTTTGGCCTGTTTTCCTGGCGCAGGCGAGCAAATGGTAATGTAGCAAGGGTATCAAAAAACAAAATACCCAGCATCCATAAAATATATTCAGGGTGTTCAGTGAGGCCAGCACCATCGGCAATGAATGGCTGCAACAGGTAAAGGGCAATGCTGAAAAGAATGGTAGTAGCTAAAACTGAAATCGTTAATGTATTATAAAGTGCTTCTTTGCCTTTTTCGTTTGAAAAACGGAAATAAGCCGTTTCAACTCCATAGGTAAAAATGATGTTGAGAAATGGAATGATGGCATAAACCTGTGTGAGATCGGCTGTAACTGCAGGCTGTGCAAAAAGAAACGGCAAAGCCATATTCATTAAATAACCCAGAAAGCGGCTGGCAATGGTGGGTAAACCATACCACAAAGTTTGTCCTGCTAATTTTTTTACGTTGCTCAATGGGCGAATTTAAGATTCTTTAAAAATATGCAAACTTATTATCAATAATTATGCAACGACTTTAACTAGTTTTCTATCTTAGTAAGAAAAATAACCTGTTTATGAAAAAGTGTATTGTTTTTTTCCTGCTGATTATTGCTGCCGTTTCTTTTGTACAGGCACAAAGTTTTGGAGAACTGGAGTGGCAGAAGAAAAAAATTCCTGCCGTTGTAATCGAGATTCCGCAAAAGGCTTCGGTAACAGAGGATGCCATCCGCAAAAAACTAACTCAGCTCGGCTACAACGCAAAAGAATCAAAAGGCGCTTACCTCTATAAAGGCGTCCGTATTGCTGAAATCAGCAATGAAACATTTGATGTTTTACTGAAAGTTGAGAGAAAGAGCCGGAAAGAAAAGGATGAATGTGTAGTTTATTTTGCGGTTTCAAGAGGGTATGAAAATTATATCAAATCCGAAGATGATGCAGAGGTTACTGCAAATATGAAGAAATACACTTTAAACTTTGTGCCATGGGCCGAAGCTGCTGCTTTGGAAGAAGAAATCGTCGGACAGGAAGATAAAGTGAAGTCAGTTGAGAAAAAACTGACTGATTATAACGATGAAAGCGAAAGCCTGCAAAAGAAATTAAAGAAAATACAAGAAGATATAGAAGAGAATAAACAGAATATTGAGAAACAGAAAATAGAAGTTGAGAATCAGAAGAAGGCGCTGGATATTCTCCGGGCTAAACGAAAAAGCTAAATAATTTGAATCCCGGTTTACAGCCGGGATTTTTTTTACAAACTAATAATCGGCAGGTTTAATTTTCTTTCTCGCCTGTTTATGTTCTGCTGTTTTCTTTTTTGATTCAATCCTTTTTTCTTTTGCTGCTTTAGAAGGTTTGGTGGCAATCCTGGCTTTTTTAGGAGTCAGCGCAGCTGAGATAAGATCATTCATTTTTTCAATTACTTCCAGTTTGTTCCTCTGCTGGCTTCGGTGAACCTGGCTTTTTACCAGCAGAAACCCTTCTTTGTTTATGCGGTTGCCAAGCTTTTCCAGCAGCAGTTGTTTTTGCCTGTCAGTTACAAGTACAGATGCAGCAACATTCCAGAAGCCCATCACCATTGTTTCAACCTTATTTACATTCTGTCCACCGGCACCGCCGCTTCGTGCTGTTTGAAACTCTATTTCACTGCTCACATCTTTTATCATATCTAACCCGAAGCTTTGTATTTTCGGGAATCTAAATTACAACCAATTCGCAGATAAATGAGAGCTGTTATACAAAGAGTTAGTAAAGCATCAGTAAAAGTTGATCAACAGGTAACCGGGCAAATTGAAAAAGGCCTACTTGTTTTATTGGGTATTGAAGATGCAGATACAGTTGATGACATTGAATGGCTGAGCAGTAAAATTGTTAACCTGCGCATATTTGATGATGCAGTAGGAGTAATGAATTTATCAGTAAAAGAGATTGATGGGAATATTTTACTGGTGAGCCAGTTTACACTGCATGCATCAACCAAAAAAGGAAACAGGCCTTCTTATATCAAAGCAAGTAAACCTGATTTTGCAATTCCCATGTACGAGAAGATGATTCTGCAACTGGAAGCTGATCTTGGGAAGAAAGTACAAACCGGCATTTTTGGTGCTGATATGAAAGTGGAATTGCTGAATGACGGACCGGTTACAATTGTGATTGATACAAAGAACAGGGAGTAATTTAGAGAATTGATAAATGAACATCTCATGAGTACAGACTTAACGATAAAACAGGCGCAGACTGAAGTTGATAACTGGATAAAAACCACAGGTGTCCGTTATTTTAATGAACTCACAAACCTGGGTATATTAATGGAAGAGGTAGGCGAACTGTCGAGATTGATGGTGAGGAAATATGGTGAGCAATCTTTTAAAGAAACAGATAAAGGGAAGGAATTAAGTGATGAATTGGCTGATGTACTCTGGGTCTTGATTTGTTTGGCAAATCAAACAGGAGTTGATTTGACCGAAGCCCTGCAAAAGAACTTTGAAAAGAAAAATATCCGTGATGCCAACCGGCATAAAGAAAATGAAAAGCTGAAATAGGCAATAACGTTCGTCAGTTCATCCCTTTAGCCTGTAACTCTTATCTTTGCACACCTTCAAACAATTGCAACTATGGCGAACGACAAACTCTTTGCAAACATTATTTCCCATGCCAAAGAATATGGCTTTATTTTTCAATCATCTGAAATTTACGATGGCTTAAGTGCTGTGTATGACTATGGTCAGTATGGCAGTCAGCTTAAGAAAAACATCCGTGATTATTGGTGGAGAAGCATGACCCAGCTGAATGAAAATATCGTTGGGATTGATGCGGCCATCTTTATGCATCCCACAACCTGGAAAGCCAGCGGGCATGTTGATAATTTCAGTGATCCCATGATCGATAATAAAGACAGCAAAAAAAGATATCGTGTTGATCATTTAATTGAAGCACATGCTGAAACATTAGCTGAACCGGAAGCCGCTTCATTAATTGCCAAAATGGAGCAACTACTGGCTGCCGATGATTATACCGGTATTAAACAGCTTATTGATGATAACAAAATAAAATGCAGCATCAGCGGAACGGCTAACTGGACGGATGTTCGCCAATTCAACCTGATGTTCTCCACTGAGTTTGGTGCGGTATCAAGCGATAACCCCGACGATAACATCGTTTACCTGCGCCCGGAAACGGCACAGGGAATTTTTGTAAACTTCCTCAACGTTCAGAAAACCGGCAGAATGAAAATTCCGTTTGGGATTGCTCAAACTGGAAAAGCTTTCCGTAATGAAATTGTTGCACGACAGTTTATTTTCCGCATGCGGGAGTTTGAGCAGATGGAAATGCAGTTTTTTGTCCGCCCCGGCACTGAACTGGAATGGTATGCCAAGTGGAAAGAAGCAAGAATGAAATGGCACCAGGAATTGGGAATACCTGCAGAAAAATTACGTTTTCACGATCATACAAAACTGGCGCATTACGCCAATGCAGCAGTTGATATAGAATTTGAATTCCCATTTGGATGGAAAGAACTTGAGGGAGTACACTCCAGAACGGATTATGATCTGAAGCGTCATCAGGAATTCAGCAAAAAGAAGATGCAGTATTTTGATACAGAAATCAATCAAAACTATGTGCCTTTTGTTGTTGAAACTTCAGTTGGATTAGATCGTCTCTTCCTGACAATTTTAAGCAATGCTTATCATGAAGAGCAGGTGCCAACATCAGAAGAAGGAAAAACAGATATAAGGACAGTTTTACGCATTCCGGCAAAACTGGCTCCCATTAAACTGGCTGTTTTCCCACTTACAAAAAAAGATGGGTTGCCTGAAATTGCACGTGCTATTATGCAGGAATGTATGCCTCATTTCCAATGTTTTTACGAGGAAAAAGATGCCATTGGCAAACGTTACCGCCGCCAGGACGCAATTGGCACGCCATTTTGTATAACGGTTGATCATCAGACCAAAGAAGATGGTATGGTAACTGTACGTAACAGAGACACGCTTATTCAGGAGCGTATTCCTGTGTCAGGTGTTAAGGAGTATGTACAAAATTCAGTTGTTTAAT
>JBEBHT010000523.1:0-2325 GCA_040081135.1 Lacibacter sp.
GGTAATTTCATTCTTCAGCCCTGCTCTCAACCTTAAGCCGCTGTCATTGATATTTGCGGTTGTCAAGGGATAAGCCCAGTTACCAATGCCCTGTGTGGGTAATTGTAGCGTTGGAACTGCAGGGCGTGGTGAGAGATACTGATTTTTGAAAATATTTGTTACTTCATCATTGTAATATGCTGACAGATCAATTTTCTCAAACTTCGTTTCAGCCGTGATAGTAAGATTTTCCTGAAAAGGTTCATCTTCAATTAAAGAAAATGTAAGCGGTTCAAACCAACTGAAATCACCTTGCTTTAATTGGAGGTAAAGACTGTTCACGCCAGCTTCTTTTAAATTTCCCGATACCATATTAGTCGCATACTGTAAATTCCTGAGTACTTCTACGGGCTGGTATACATTCCTGATCACAGCATTCTTTAATTTCACCTGTACAAGTTCTTTCCCGTTATAAGCAGCTTTATATACAGGTTTTTCAAACGCATTGCCTTTCCACTTAATCACAACACTATATGCTTTTGCAGGAACAGCATCGATCTGTAATGAAGGAACGCCGATGATACTGTCAATGTTTTTCCATTTTACCACCTTGCCATTCACTGTAACCGACTCAACAGATTCCCTGTATGCCGGAATAATCAGTTGAAGTTTCAGCTGCTGTTTAAATTTCGGCACAATCATATACTCTTCCGTTGTTCCTGTTCGCTTAAATGCAAACTGTATATCAGGAGTAGTGATCGATGCATTATTCCATTGTTGCGGTAATCCAGGTTTAATAATTAATCTTTGATTCAAGGCATCAGGCATAATACCGAACAAACCTTCCACCAATGTTCGGCCAGCCATTGCAATAGGATCTGCAAAATCACGATACAATTCACCACGTATTGCATCATAAAAACTCAACTGCTGAATACTACCCGGACTTGCACCGAGATACATACTCTCCACCAACGAACTTTTCCATAACAAATATGCTTCTTCTTTTTGTCCACCCTGCCAGTAAGCCAAAGCTGTATGTAACAGCTCTCCTAATGCTACGTTATTCAAACTCCAGGTATAAGGTTGCCAGTTGGTCGTTGACAATGTATACAACGATGAATCTTTCAAACCTTTTGCAATAATGGGAATATGCGGAATAAATTGATTGACATACTGCAATGATTGATATGCCTGGATCGGATCAGCAATTCCTTCATCCAATGCATGATAAATGGTCCACAGACCTGCCGATGGATGAAGCAGTTTATTACCCAACAGATCTTTATATTCTGCATACCATCCTTTCTCCCTTATCCATAATTGCTGATTGATGGCATTGAGAATTTTACTTGCTTCCACTTCATACTTACTTCCATCTTCACCAATGATCTTTGCAAGTTGTGCAGCTACTTTATTTGAACGATAGTTGTAAGCTGATGAATGTGTAACACCTCCCCCACTATATTGCAATGCATCACTTGCCCAGATGGCTGCATAGGAATCGTACAGTCCGTCACCATCTACATCAAAGTTTCGTTTCTCCCAATCGAGATGACGAACCAGCAAAGGCCACATCTGTTTTACATAAGCTGTATCACCAGTCCAGTTGAAATGGTTTAATAACTGATCGATGAATACTAAATTCATATCGTAATGATGTGCACGAAGATCACCACCGGGGTTACGGGAAATATATCCACTGCTGAATAATGAGGTACCCAGTTTTTCCTGTTGCCGTCCCAAATGCAAAGCCGTATCTGAAACAACAGGTCCGGTTAATGGCGTTTTTACCTGCGACAAAGCATAACCGTTAAAATGTTTTCGTGCACGATCATGCCAACCAAGTACATCAGCCACATACGCACCACGCCAGCCATTCAACCGCATGCGCCATGCAACCGCACCATGCATAAAAGAAGGATCTTCCCAAATTGCATCAGCAGCAATACCCAATACCGAACCAAGAGTATTGATGGCAGCATCAGGTGTTTGTATTTTAATCCTGTCAGCTAATTGTTTTCTTGCAGTTTCTGCCTGCTGAAAAACAGCTGGCAATGAATTATATGAAATAGTTTTCTTTTCCGGCTTTTGTAAAAAGAAATAGTACGATTGCTTGTTCTGTAAGTTTATAGATCCAGTAACTAAAGGAGATGTTGAAGTACTATCACTATTCAACAGTTGCAAAGGTGATTGTTGATTGTTTGCATTCCGGATTTTTAGTACAGCGGTTGAAGGAAAAACACCAACGATTTCTTTTGCTTTTTCTGTTGCAGCTGTTTTTGTTTCTGCCAATGGCAGATGCTGCACTTCGTAGCGTTCCTCTTCACTCAATGGTTTAGCAAA
>JBEBHT010000524.1:0-2317 GCA_040081135.1 Lacibacter sp.
AAATCCTCGTGTTCATGTAATGTGTCTTCGGAAAGTTGACCATCGGCAGCAGAGTGCTCAGTTTGCAGTTTGCGGTCGTGATTTTTGATGGCCTGTTTCAGATCATGAATATTGATCTGCTGAATGTAGAACTGGTTGTGGTAGTGTTCAACTTCGGTAAGAACTTCTTTGTCTTTTTGTCCTGTGGCCAAGACCTGTAAATGATCTCTTAATTGGCCCATTTCATTGCGATAGGAACGCAGTTGCTCCCTCCAGGAGCTGCATTCCCTGTTTAACTGTGTGGAATCTAAGGAAACCATGGGAAACAGTTTTAAAAGTGAGTAAATATGTTATCATCAAAGAGCTAACTAAATTTAAGAACTAGTTTCCAGATAACCTATAAATATTCTGAAATAATACGCACAAAAAGAATCTTCCTGTTTCCGCATAAAATAATACTTTGTGCGTTACTTTACGTACCAAGACATTTCTATGAAACTGACCCAAATTCTAACCGCTGCGGCCATACTGGCCTTTTCTTCTGTTTACGCACAGGAGAAACCTGTAAAAAAAGGAAAGATGATTTCCTACAATATCAGCTTTGCTGATTATAAATTCCCAAAAAGAATCAACGATTCTACGCTCAGTAAGGCGTTAAAAGAGAAAGACTGGCTCAAACCGGCCAATAAATCATTGGGCATGGGTGTGAGTTTCTGGAAAGGGCTAACCCCCCATATCGACTTTTCAGGATCACTAACAGGTACTTTTTCCAACTTCCCGGCACTGTTCATTAAAGGTGATAGCATTGGTGAAGCAAGGTTTACCCCACAGTTAGATGCCTTGCTGCATTTCAGAATGTTCAGAGAAACAGCAGTAGTGAATCCCTTTTTAACTGGCGGTATCGGGGCAGGATATTTTCATAACCAGTTTGCAGCCTATGCTCCTTTGGGAACCGGTCTGCAATTCCGCTTTAACCAGGGAGTTTACCTGTTTGTGCAGATGCAATGGCGCATGAAATTAACATCCGGAATCAACGAAGATTACATATTATATAGTGTAGGCTTTGCACAGGACGCAGTACTTAAAAGGAAGAAAACGCCTAATGCAGATAAGCCAGTTAAGCCAGCCCTTCTTCCTGATAAAGATGGAGATGGTGTTGAAGACAAGAATGATCAATGCCCGACAATAAAAGGAACGGCGAATGGTTGTCCCGATGCTGATGCTGATGGTGTTGCAGACAAAGACGATAAATGTAAAGACAAACCGGGTGTTGCAAGATATAGTGGATGTCCTGTACCAGATGCAGACAATGACGGCATAAATGATGAAGAAGATAAATGTAAAGACAAATCAGGTGTTGCAAGATATGATGGATGCCCGATTCCTGATACAGATAAGGATGGTGTTAATGATGAAGAAGACAAATGCCCTAAAGAAGCTGGTGCAGTAATAAACGGCGGCTGCCCCGAAATTAAAAAGGAAGTAAAACAAAAAGTAGATTTTGCAGCCAGGAATATTTCGTTTGAATTTGCAAGTGATGCCATTGAGAGAAAATCGTACAAACCACTGGATGAAGTGATCAAGATCATGCAGGAAAATCCTGAACTGAAGTTAAATATTGAAGCACATGCTGATAACCGTGGTACTCCTGAACGGAATATGATGTGGAGTGAACGCAGGGCGAAGGCAGTTGCTGTTTACTTTATCCTAAAGGGAATTGCGCCAGACAGAATTAGCTATAAAGGTTTTGGTGATACAAAACCTCTTGCAGATAATGCAACCGAAAAAGGAAGAGCTAAGAACCGGAGAGTAGAAATGAAAGTAAATTATTAATCATTTAATAATATCAAAAATGGCCGGAAGTTCCGGCCATTTTTCGTTTGCAGAAAGGTTGCATGCAATATAGAAGTGTGCATAAATATTTTTATCATCTGCAAATGCGAAACCCATTCAAAATACTCTACTTTAGTCTCCTAAAATTTACAAAATGAAAAAAACACTCCAACTGAGTTTGATGCTTGTGGCATCATTGCTTGTGCTCGGAATTACCTCGTGTAAAAAGAAATTAAAAGACGCTGACATTCAAACAGCGATTGAAACCGTTTTAAAAGCTGATGGCGACATGGCGGGTACAACGGTAAGCGTAAAAGATGGTGTTGCTACTTTAAGTGGCGTATGCAAGGATGAAGCCTGCAAAACCAAATGCGAAGAAGCCGTAAAAAAGATTGAAGGCGTAAAATCAATTGTCAACAATTGTACAGTTGCTCCGCCTGAAGTTGTTGTACCTCCTGTTTCAGATGCATTAAGCCAGGCAATTGCTGATGCAGTAAAAGATTTT
>JBEBHT010000124.1:0-10368 GCA_040081135.1 Lacibacter sp.
GGTTAACAGCATCCGTTACCGGTCATTCACTTGCCGGTTTTTTAATTGCCGGGTTCGGAATAACAGGAACACTGACGGCAATTATATTAATGATTGCAATGGCATTGTTGATTTTTAATACCATTGGTCAAAAACCTGCACCACAGCAGGCAGAAAAGAAAACATGGGAAAGTGTAAAAGAAGGACTCCGTTTTGTGTATAAAACAAAAGAAGTGCTGGGTGCACTGGTTCTTGATCTCTTTGCAGTTTTATTTGGCGGAGCAGTGGCCATGGTTCCCGTTTTTGCAAAAGATATTTTAAAAGTTGGACCAATTGGTTTTGGCTGGCTAAATGCTGCTGCCGATTTTGGCGCCATCATCATTGTTATTTTACTTACAGTGTTCCCCCTAAAAAAACAACAGGGCAAAATTTTATTATTTTCAGTGGCAGGTTTTGGAATGACCATTATTGTTTTTGGTTTATCGGAATTATTCTGGCTGTCATTTGCAGCTCTGTTCATGGGTGGAGTACTCGATGGCATCAGTATTGTTGTGCGTGGTACAATCCTGCAGTTGAAAACACCTGATGAACTGAGAGGAAGGGTGCTGAGTGTAAACAGCATGTTCATCAACTCAAGTAATGAACTGGGCCAGTTTGAAAGTGGTATAGCTGCAAAACTTATGGGTGTTGTTCCTTCTGTTGTGTTTGGCGGTTGTATGACTATTGCTGTTGTTATTGCAACCTGGTTTAAAGCACCCAAGTTAAAAAAACTGGAATACGAATAGCAGAAGGATCAGGTTCCGTTGACCGTCTTCTCTTTCAGTATCTTTTAATTTGATTTCAACAAAACTTTTCTCAACTTGTATAACATTCTATTCAGGCTTTCATCAACTCATAATTATTTTCTTATATGAACCGTAAATCATTTCTTCAATCAACTGCACTTTCAATGGGTGCATTAGCATTTCAGAAAACAGTATTAGCCGGATTCTTTCAGCAACCTGCCTGGAAAATAAAAATGCTTACCGATGATATCGGCATCTTCACAGAGCGTGGCGGCACCATTCTGTTTTACCTGAGTAAAGAAGGAATTGTCGTTGTTGATTCACAGTTTCCCGACCAGAGTAATCATTTAATTGAAGAGCTGAAAAAGAAAACAGAGCAGCCGTTTAAACTGCTCATCAATACGCATCATCATGGCGATCATAGCGGTGGAAATATTGCTTACAAAGGAATGGTTGAGCATGTACTTGCACATGAAAACTCAAAAATCAACCAGGAACGTTCTGCAAAAAATGCAAAGACAGAAGATAAACAGCTATATCCCGATCAAACCTTTGGCACAACCTGGAGCCAGAAAATAGGTAAAGAAAAAATCACTCTCCATTATTTTGGTGCAGGACATACCAATGGTGATGCCTTCATTCATTTTGAACATGCCAACATTGTACACATGGGCGATTTGTTATTCAACCGCCGTCATCCATTTGTTGACAGAAGCTCAGGAGCCAATATGAAAAGCTGGGTGAATGTGCTTGAAACTGCTCAAAAGAAGTTCAGCAAAAAAACACAATTTGTTTATGGCCATTCTGGCGAAGGATATGATATTACCGGAACAACAGATGATTTGAAAGCATTTGGCGATTATATTGGTGGCATGTTAGAGTTTACTGAAAAAGAAATCAAAGCAGGAAAAACTAAAGAAGAGTTTATTAAAACAACAGTTCTTCCATTTGAAACGCAATGGAAAGGTGATGGTTTGCAAAGACCATTAACGGCTGCATATGATGAATTGACTTCTAAATAAATGATATGTGGTTAGCACTTACAGCAGCAATTGTTTTTACTATTTTAATTTTCAGTTTTGGAAAAAACAGAAAGCAATCCCGTTACAGGAAAGAAGGTAAAAACAATTCCTCTGATCCGGGTTCAGATGCTGACGGCAGTTCCAATAGCGACAGTGGTGGAAGTTTTGGAGGCAGCGGCTCAGGTTCATCTTGGTAAATTATTCACCCCAGCGGTAAGTCTTCACATCAATACCTGCGAGATCTAAAACACGGTCAACAACAGTTGATGCAAGTTCTTCGATGGTTGTTGGTTTGCTGTAAAAAGATGGAGTTGCAGGGCAAATAATTCCTCCTGCCAGAGTTACCGTTTCCATGTTCCGGATATGAATAAGATTGTAAGGTGTATCTCTCACCACACAAATCAGCTTTCTTCTTTCTTTCAAAATAACATCAGCAGCTCTTGTAATCAGGTCATTTGAGATGCCGGTTGCCACCCTTCCTAATGTTCCCATTGAACAAGGAATAATGATCATAGTATTGTATTGCCCTGAACCCGAAGCAAAAGGAGCCGAAAAATCGGTGGTGGAATATATTTTGAAAGGAATTTGCTGATAGCTGTCATTTCCCAGTTCAGTTTTCCATACCTCTTTGGCGTTCTCAGTCATAATCACTGCAACATCGGTCCATTGCTGTTTTACCGCTGAAAGCTTTTCCAGCAGCAGTTTTGCGTAAATAGAGCCACTGGCGCCAGTAATAGAAACCACAATTTTATGCACGGTAAAACGTTTTAAATTTGTACAAGTAACAAAAATACTATGCAAAAGGTTCCCTTTTTATCCGTTATCCTGTTTCTCCTGGTTGGCCTGTCTTCTTTTCAGCACAATGCCCCGAAAGAAAAATTAAACTGGATCACACTCCAGGAAGCTGAAGAAAAACTGAAATCAGAGTCAAGACCCATTTTGGTTGATTTGTACACTGATTGGTGCGGCTGGTGCAAAGTGATGGATAAAAAAACCTATACCAACCAGCAACTGATTAAATATCTCAATGAAAAATATTATGTGGTAAAGCTGAATGCAGAAAGCAAAGCAGAGATCGTCTGGAAGTGAAAAACCTATCGTTTTAACCCCGCCTACAAAACACATGAAATAGCACTGGCTTTTACAAAAGGCGAACTGGCTTATCCAACAACCGTTATAATACCAACAACTGACGATAATCAGCCCCAGGCAATAGCCGGTATGCTGGAAGTGAAAGAAATGGAAATGATCACCAAATACTTTGGCGAAAACAATTACGGTAAAGTGTCTTTTGATACTTATGCCAAAAAATTCAGGCCAAGCTGGAGATAATAATATTTCCCCATCATCTGATATTTGCGAAAAATAATTTATTTTGCCAGCGATGATAAGGTTTAATGGTTAATGGTAACTGATTAGCACCTCTTCCTTTACCGGAAGAGGTTTTTTTATGCCCGAATCGTTTTATTTTGTCTTCAAAAGGGTGCTTGTAATTGATTTAACTCTCCGTATGCAACTATCCAAAACCGATTATAGTCTTAAGTATGATGATAAGGTTTAATGGTTAATGGTAACTGATTAGCCATACTCCGTCTTTCCAGGCGGAGTTTAATATTACAAAGTCATACTTAGGATAAATAAAAAAGAGGCTCATTTCTGAGCCTCTTTTTTATTACAATATTCTTTTTCTTATTTCCCTGCCACTACTGAGCTGGCAAAAATCATGTACATGGGTCCGTTAGGCCGGAAACCTGCGGGCATATGTCCGTTCTTATCTTTTGGAATTGATACAATTGTTTTGTTACCCAATGTAGCTACCTTATAAAAATGATACTTCATCATTGTGGTTCGGCTGTTTAAACGCTCATCTAATGTGTTGACAGCGTCGGGCCAGGTACTCTCTTTTGAATAACGGGTGATTTCATCAATCAATGCCTTATTATTAAGCTGGCGACCCAGTTCTTCTTTTTCAGAGCTGCTGAAATTATAAGTTGAATACATTTCACCCAGGTCGGTAATCAGTACCGCTTTAATTTTTTTGCCGTCGAAGAAAAAACCTTTGTTACAGGAACTGAATCCAATCAGTACTGCAACAAACAGCAGGTATTTAATATTACTTTTCATATAAAACTGTTTTACTTATTTTTTCGGATCAAGAAAGATTAAGAAGCCAAGAGATATCGTAACTCCATTTGAATAATTACTATACTTATATTCCCCTTTTACCTGTTCAGAACCCGGAGGATTTGAATATTGCCTGTTTGCTTCAGTCGTATATTTGTAATTACTGTTTGAAAAAAGATACCCCACTCCCAGATCAAATCCAATGTTTTTGTTAACCATTTTAGTAAGACCTAAACCTGCGCCCGCATTGATTGTAAAAATTCCTTTTTGATCAGCACTTCCCTTTTCAAGGTAAGGCACCGCCATATTGGTATAATCTCTTACCCATGTAAATTTCCCATTTCCATATGCAACACCCAAAATTCCCTGGGCATAAGGCATAAATCCGGTATTTGTAAAATAATATCTTCCAAAGCCCCCAAGCCCTAAAGAAAACGAGTTCCCTTTATCTACATTGATGCCGGATGTATACTTACTGTTACTAAAGTTGATGTTCACATTTACGCCAACCAATGTCTTTTCATTAATAAACTTCCCTATGGAAGGTGTTATTGAAAGATTCATGTTATTGGTTTTAGACCCTAAACTGGCAGACTGGTCATAATCATAGGTAGTACTGTTAGAGTTAAATCCAATGCTGGACAAATTAAAACCAACGGTTCTTGTTCCTTTTGTAAACTGCCCGTAAGCCGTGCCTGCAAGGAAAAGAGTAAAGACGAACATCAACTTTTTCATACTTCTGTTTTGTGATTATCCGTTGAAAGTAGAAATTAATTCCTGCATAGGAAATTTTTTTTATAATGCGTATTAACCAATCAGTTTCTCCATAACAAAATAAGTGATCGGGCAAAAGGTAGTATTCTTCAATGTAAGCTGCGGCCGTTTCAGAATTACATCTTCATCTGTATAGGGAAACCGTTCACAATCTGATGGGCGTACATCATAAATACCACAATAATTATCACTTCCCAAAAAAGGACATGGCTTCGACCTCACCACATAATCACCTTCTTCATCGAGCCGCAGGTAGGTTTCAATGAACTCCCCTTCTTTCATCCGCAAATGTTTGCTGATGCGTTTAATATCCGGCGTTTTAAAACGGGGCGAATAATTCTTGCAACAATTGGCACATTGCAGGCAATCAATTTTTTCAAAAGCTTCTTCATGCAGATCGGGCAATTGCCGGAGCACTTTGTTCTTATTTGCCCGTTTCAGAAATTGGCTGTACTGTTTCTGGTGCTCGGCAGCTTTTTTCTCCCAGTTGATCATTAAATCTTCGGCCATACTGCAAAGAACGTTAATTGTTCAACACAGAGATACTGAGTTGAGGAGTTACACAGAATTTTGAAGTCTTCTGACTTTAAAATTCGCTCCTATTACTCTTTTCCTCCAAAACTCTGTGTTGAAAGAAAAAAAATCAATTTCACAGACTTTCCCCAACTGCTAACAGCTGTTTATTTGCATTGATTCTGCCCGTAACTTTGCCCGTCTTTTCAACTCAGTGTAACAGAAAGTTGCAGAATTTGAAAATGCATCCGCTCTTTACCCTATTCCGCATCCGATTTTTAATTTGACAGAAATAAAGAACTGAACAACATGACTCTTTTTGAAGCACAACAGAATGAATTTGCCAAACGCCATATCGGCAGCATTGGTACAGAACAGCAGCTATTGAAAACAATTGCTGTACAGAATATGGAAGAACTGATCAGCAAAACAGTTCCGGCTTCCATCCGCAACCCCAACAAACTCAATGTACCCGACGCCATCAGTGAGGCCGATTTACTGAAACTGCTCAAAGAAATCTCTTTAAACAATAAACTGAATAAGAATTATCTCGGCCAGGGTTATTATGATACCATCACTCCCAGTGTGATTTTGCGGAATGTTTTTGAAAACCCGGGATGGTACACACAATACACTCCCTACCAGGCAGAAATTTCACAGGGACGTTTGGAAAGTTTACTCAACTTTCAAACCATGGTATCTGACCTTACCGGTTTACCAATTGCGAATGCATCATTGCTGGATGAAGCAACGGCAGCTGCAGAAGCCATGAACATGCTGTTTCATCATGTAAACAAAACAGATGTCATCAATGCCCCTAAGTTTTTTGTGGATGAAGAAGTTTTTCCTCAGACAAAAGATGTCTTGATTACCCGTGGTACACCATTAGGCATTCAATTGATTTTTGGTGATTATAAAACAGCAGCTATCGACAATACTTATTTCGGTGCGCTGGTTCAGTATCCCAACAATATTGGTTCGGTTGAAGATTACCGTTCATTCATTCAGAAAGTCCAGGGAGTTGGTGGATTTGTGGCAATGGCAACTGACTTACTTGCATTGACACTTTTAACTCCTCCTGGTGAACTGGGTGCTGATGTTGCTTTTGGTTCTGCACAGCGTTTTGGTGTTCCGCTTGGTTATGGCGGACCGCATGCTGCATTCTTTACCACCAAAGATGAATTCAAACGTTCCATACCCGGACGCATCATTGGTGTAAGTATTGATGCACAGAACAACCGTGCATTACGCATGGCCCTGCAAACAAGAGAGCAACATATCAAACGTGAAAAAGCTACTTCCAATATTTGTACAGCACAGGCATTGCTCGCTAACATGGCTGCAATGTATGCCGTGTATCATGGACCCGATGGTTTAAAAGGTATTGCAACCCGTGTAGCATTATTAGCTCAAACAACTGCTGATGCCATTAAAGAAAAAGGATTTGAACTGGTGAGTGATTCTTTCTTTGATACCATTTCGGTAAAAGTAAAAGACAGTGTTGCGATTAAAGCAAAAGCTGAGCGACAGGAAATCAATCTCCGTTATATCAACAATGAACTCATTGCTATTTCACTTGATGAAACAACCAATGTAGAAGACCTGTTTGATCTCATTAATTGTTTTGTGAATGATGTTGATCCTGTTGATTTTGTGATTCCTGAAAATGCATCCTTACAACATATTCCTGCTGAATTAGCAAGAACAAGTGAATTCTTAACACATCCTAATTTCAATACACATCACAGCGAAAGCCAGATGATGCGTTACATGAAACAACTGGAGAATAAAGATCTGTCACTGAATACTTCCATGATTTCACTGGGCAGCTGTACCATGAAACTGAATGCTGCTACTCAAATGATGCCACTGAGCTGGGCACACTGGAGCAGGATTCATCCATTTGCACCTGCCAGTCAAACAGCAGGTTACCAGCAAATGATTGATGAACTTTCACAGTATCTTTCTGAGATCACCGGCTTTGATGCCTGCAGTCTGCAACCCAATAGCGGTGCACAGGGAGAGTACGCAGGTTTATTATCCATCCGTAATTATCATTTAGCTAACGGCGATGCACATCGCAATATCATTCTCATTCCCGTTTCTGCACATGGAACCAATCCTGCAAGTGCAGTAATGGCTGGAATGAAAGTGGTGGTGGTGAAAGCATTGGAGAATGGTTACATTGATGTGGCTGATTTTAAGGCAAAGGCTGAACAGCATAGCACCAATCTTGCCGGAACAATGATTACTTACCCAAGTACATTCGGCATTTTTGAAGAGAGTGTAAAAGAAATTTGTTCAGTCGTTCATGAGCATGGCGGACAGGTGTACATGGATGGTGCCAATATGAATGCGCAGGTTGGATTAACATCACCCGGGTTAATTGGTGCCGATGTTTGTCATTTGAACCTGCATAAAACATTTGCTATTCCGCACGGCGGCGGCGGCCCCGGCATGGGGCCTATTTGTGTGAAGAAGCATCTTGCGGCACACCTTCCCGGACATCCGTCAATCGTCAGTCGTCAATCGTCAGTTGTTACCACTAACGACTCACAACTTACGACTCACGGCTCTGTTTCTGCTGCTCCTTACGGTTCTGCTTCCATCCTGTTGATCAGCTATGCTTATATCCGTTTGTTGGGTGCTGATGGTTTGAAGAAAGCAACAGAGTATGCGATCCTCAATGCCAATTACATGAAAGCAAGATTGGAAAAAGATTTTGATATTCTGTATACAGGTGCTAACGGAACATGTGCACACGAATTCATTGTTGAGCTACGTCCGTTCAAACAAACGGCCGGTATTGAAGCAGAAGATGTGGCCAAACGTTTAATGGATTATGGCTTCCACGCACCTACAATGAGTTTCCCTGTTGCAGGAACTATCATGATTGAACCTACAGAAAGTGAAGACAAGGCAGAGCTGGATCGTTTCTGTGATGCGTTGTTAAACATCCGCCAGGAAATCAGGGATATTGAAGAAGGCAAGAGCGATAAAGCAGATAATGCGTTGAAAAATGCGCCGCATACACAAGCTGTAATTACTGCTGATGAATGGAAACATGCATACAGCAGACAACAGGCTGCTTTTCCATTGTATTATGTAACACAGAATAAATTCTGGCCAAGTGTAAGTCGTATCAACAATACCTATGGTGATCGGAATTTAATTTGCACCTGTGAGCCGGTGAGCAGCTATGCAGAGGAAGAAGCATAAGTCAATAGGCAAACAGATAATTGACTATAAAACAAAACATCCCGTTCAAATGAACGGGATGTTTTGTTTTATATATCTGTGGTATTATAATGCAGTTTTCTTTGTCCAGAAATAATAAGAAAGAATACCCGGCACGATCCACATTAACATGGTAAGCATCATGGGATCAAATTTTCCAGCGGCAGCAACACCTGAGTAAACGGCAGCGGTTAGATCGAAAAATAAACCGGCATAAGCCCATTCTTTTATCGTTCGATTTGTGGGAATGAGAAGAGCAACAACACCAATAATCTTTGCCCAGCTAATGAATTGGATAAAATAAATAGGATAACCCAGGAACTTATGAAAGATTTGAATTGTCTGCTCATTGGGGCCAATACCGCCAACTGAGGAAAAGATCATCAGTGCAGCAAAAATCAGGGTAAATACCCAATACAGAATGTTGCTTGTTTTTGGTTTCATATTGATTGATTTTTTGTGAAAAATATTTGCCTGGCTGCGTCAAAAACATTGTTCCTGATCACAGTGTAAAACTAATTTACTTTTTTTTCCTGCACCTGTGCCATTACGACATTTAAAAGGTCATTTGCGACCTTTTGTTACAAATCGATTCCAACAAAGCTGATTGCATTTATATAAACGGCGCTATATTGACCGGTAAAAGATTGTAACTTTTACTTTAAATCAACATGAATATGGATCAGCAAGTAATCAACCTCTACGACGAATACACTCATAAACCACTATCAAGACAGGATTTTGTAAGACGTTTAGTACTGCTTACAGGAAGTACGGCAGCAGCTATGGCTTTATTGCCACTGCTGGAAAGTAATTATGCAAAAGCAGCAGCAACCCCTGCTGATGATTTGTTTACAGAATATGTTACTTATCCTGCAGTTACAGGTGAAATGAAAGCTTATGTGGCAAGACCAATGAAAGAAGCGAAATATGGAACTGTGGTTGTTATTCATGAAAACCGTGGGCTGAATGCACATATTGAAGATGTGACACGCCGTGCTGCGAATGCAGGATTCTTAGCCATTGCACCCAATGCATTAGCTCCTCTTGGCGGTACACCAGCTAATGAAGATGAAGCAAGAACATTGTTTACAAAACTCAATGCCCAGGAAACACAACAGAATTTCATCAATACATTTTCTTATCTCAAAACAAGAAAAGACAGCAATGGCAAGTATGGCTGTGTTGGTTTTTGCTGGGGTGGAGCCATGAGCAACACATTAGCTGTGAATGTTCCTGAATTAAAAGCTGCCGTCGCATTTTATGGCCGTCAGCCTGCAGCAGCAGATGTACCCAAAATAAAAGCCGCCCTGCAATTACATTATCCATCACTTGATGAACGCATCAATGCCGGCATTCCTGCTTACGAAGAAGCATTGAAAGCAAATAAGATCAGCTATGAATTGTATATGTATGAAGGAGTGAATCATGCATTTCATAATGATACCGCCGGTACAAGATATAATGAAGCCGCTGCGAAACTTGCCTGGCAGCGGACAATAGAGTTTTTTAAAAAGCATTTGTAATATTTGCCACTAAGACACGAAGGCACTAAGAAAAAAGAAGAAAATCACAAAAAGGCTTTCTTCTTTTTTTGCTTTGAGCTCTTTCAGTCTTTGAGTCTTCGTGACAAATCAGATATAGATTACCTTTGCGCAAATCAATTTCATGGCTGAAGACTTACACATCATACAGGGAACAAAAGAAGAACAGTATCAGCAACTCATTCCGCAGATCAAAGGATTGCTGGAAGGTGAACCTGACCTAGTTGCTAATCTTGCCAATGTATGTGCAGCACTCAAAGAACAGTTCGGCTGGTTATGGGTTGGATTTTATCTAGTGAAACCAAGTTCAGCAAAAGCATTTACAGATAAAGGTGAAGAACTGGTGCTTGGTCCTTTTCAGGGACCCGTTGCCTGTACACGGATCCGCAA